>NZ_LGDB01000191.1:0-207770 GCF_001279655.1 Streptomyces sp. WM6372
CCCTGACCGGGGCGATGCGCGCCGCCCCGGCCCAGGCTCCCGCTCCCGCCCCCGCCCCCTCCCCCGCCCCCGCCGAATCCAGCCCCGCCGGCGCGTGAGGTGCGGGGTCCGGGGCGGGGCGGGCGAGGACTGCGCCCCCGGGGCGGGAGTGTGACGTTCGCCGCTCCTCCCGGAGGGGGTGTGCACGTCGGTTACCGACAAGTAGCATGGCCGGGTGAGCGGGCGCTCAGCCAATGGCCGAACGCCCCCGCGCAGCAGTGCACACCCGCACCTGGAGGAGAGCCAACGTGCCTCGTACCGTCAGGGACGTCGTCTTCGTCGACGGCGTCCGCACCCCGTTCGGCAAGGCGGGCCCGAAGGGCATCTACAACGGGACCCGCGCCGACGACCTCGTCGTGAAGGCGATCCGGGAGCTGCTGCGCCGCAACCCGGACCTGGACCCCAAGAAGATCGACGAGGTCGCCATCGCCGCGACCACGCAGATCGGTGACCAGGGCCTGACGCTGGGCCGTACCGCCGGCATCCTCGCGGGCCTCCCGCAGTCCGTCCCGGGCTACTCCATCGACCGCATGTGCGCCGGCGCGCTGACCGCCGTGACCGCCGTCGCGGGCGGCGTGGCCTTCGGTGCGTACGACGTCGCCCTCGCCGGCGGTGTCGAGCACATGGGCCGCCACCCCATGGGCGAGGGCGTCGACCCGAACCCGCGCTTCGTCTCCGAGAAGCTGGTCGACGAGTCCGCCCTCTTCATGGGCATGACCGCCGAGAACCTGCACGACCGGTACCCGACGATCACCAAGCTCCGCGCCGACGAGTACGCCGTGCGCTCGCAGGAGAAGGCCGCCAAGGCGTACGCCGACGGCAAGATCCAGCAGGACCTGGTCCCGATCTCGGTGCGCAACACCAACGAGGCCGCCGGCGAGACCGGCTGGGGCCTGGTCACCACCGACGAGCCGATGCGCCCGGGCACCACGCTGGAGAACCTGGCCGGCCTGAAGACCCCGTTCCGTACGCACGGCCGGGTCACCGCGGGCAACGCCGCCGGTCTCAACGACGGTGCCACCGCCGCGATCATCGCGTCCGAGGACTTCGCCCGCGAGAACAACCTCCCGGTCAAGATGCGCCTCGTCTCGTACTCCTTCGCGGGTGTCGAGCCGGAGGTCATGGGCTACGGCCCGATCCCGGCCACCGAGAAGGCCCTCGCGCAGGCCGGCCTGTCCATCGAGGACATAGGCCTGTTCGAGATCAACGAGGCGTTCGCGGTCCAGGTCCTCGCGTTCCTGGAGCACTACGGCATCGCCGACGACGACGCCCGCGTCAACCAGTACGGCGGCGCGATCGCGTTCGGCCACCCGCTGGCCTCCTCCGGCGTCCGTCTGATGACGCAGCTGGCCCGCCAGTTCGAGGAGCAGCCGCACGTCCGCTACGGCCTGACCACCATGTGCGTCGGCTTCGGCATGGGCGCCACGGTCATCTGGGAGAACCCGAACTTCAACGCCGAGGGAGACTCCAAGTGAGCACCACCGCTGAGCTCCTGAAGGGCGCGGCCGAGCTGTTCCCGGACGAGGTCGTCACGTCCGCGCACGTCCGCCACCTGGACCTGCCGTTCGGCGCCGGGCGCTTCGCGCTCGTCACGCTGGACAACGGGTTCGACCACACCAAGCCGACCACCTTCGGCCCGCAGTCCCTCGCCAACCTGAACGCGGCGATCGACCAGGTCGAGCAGGAGGCCCTCGCAGGCTCCATCGTCGGCGCGGGCATCACCGGCAAGCCGTTCATCTTCGCGGTCGGCGCCGACCTCAAGGGTGTCGAGCTGCTGAAGCAGCACGACGAGGCGCTCGCCATCGGCAAGGGCGGCCACGACGTGTTCAAGCGCCTGTCGGCGCTGGGCGTCCCCACCTTCGCGTACTACAACGGCGCGGCGATGGGCGGCGGTGTCGAGGTCGGTCTGCACTGCACCTACCGCACCGTCTCGAAGGCCATCCCGGCCTTCTCGCTCCCCGAGGTCTTCCTCGGCCTGGTTCCGGGCTGGGGCGGCTGCGCCCTGCTGCCGAACCTGATCGGCGCGGAGCGCGCGGTCTCGGTGATCATCGAGAACTCGCTCAACCAGAACAAGCAGCTGCGCGGCAAGCAGGTCTTCGACCTGGGCATCGCCGACGCACTGTTCGAGGGCGCGGACTTCCTGGAGCAGTCGCTCCTGTGGACCGCGAACGTCCTGAACGGCACCACCGAGGTCGTCCGCGCGGAGATCGACCGCGGCGAGGCCTGGGACGCGGCCGTCGCCAAGGGCCGCTTCATCGCGGACTCCAAGGTGCACGGCGCCGCTCCGGCCGCCTACCGCGCGCTGGACATCATCGCCGCGGCCAAGGACGGGGACCTCCAGGCCGGCTTCGACGCCGAGGACACGGCCCTGGCCGACCTCATCATGGGCGGCGAGCTGCGCTCGGGCATCTACGCCTTCAACCTGGTCCAGAAGCGCGCCAAGCGCCCGGCCGGTGCCCCGGACAAGTCGCTGGCCCGTCCGGTCACCAAGGTCGGCGTCGTCGGCGCGGGCCTGATGGCCTCGCAGCTGGCGCTGCTCTTCCTGCGCCGCCTGGAGGTGCCGGTGGTCCTCACCGACATCGACCAGGAGCGCGTGGACAAGGGCGTGGGCTACGTCCACGCCGAGATCCAGAAGCTGCTCGGCAAGGGCCGCATCAACCAGGACAAGGCCAACCGCCTGACCGCCCTGGTGAGCGGTGTCCTGGACAAGGCCGAGGGCTTCGCGGACGCGGACTTCATCATCGAGGCCGTGTTCGAGGAGATGTCCGTCAAGCAGAAGGTGTTCGCGGAGGTCGAGGCGGTCGCCCCGGCGCACGCGATCCTCGCCACCAACACCTCCTCGCTGTCGGTGTCGGAGATGGCCTCGAAGCTCCAGCACCCGGAGCGCGTGGTCGGCTTCCACTTCTTCAACCCGGTCGCGATCCTCCCGCTGCTGGAGATCGTC
Organism: Streptomyces sp. WM6372; assembly: GCF_001279655.1. NCBI lineage: Bacteria > Bacillati > Actinomycetota > Actinomycetes > Kitasatosporales > Streptomycetaceae > Streptomyces > Streptomyces sp. WM6372. Next base: position 2,984 of record NZ_LGDB01000191.1, read on the forward strand.
CGCGGTGAGCAGACCGACGACGCCTCGCTGGCCACGGCCTTCGGTGTCGCCAAGAAGCTGAAGAAGACCGCGGTCCTCACCAAGGACGCCCCGGCGTTCGTCGTGAACCGCATCCTGACCCGCTTCATGGGCGAGATCCAGAACGTCATCGACGAGGGCACCCCGGTCGTCACGGCGGAGAAGGCCATCGAGCCGCTCGGCCTGCCGATGTCCCCGCTGGTGCTGCTGGAGCTCGTGGGCCCGGCGATCGGTCTGCACGTCTCCGAGACCCTGAACCGCGCCTTCCCGGAGCGCTTCACCGTCTCCCCGAACCTCGCGGCGGTCGTCAAGGCCGGCAAGCGCGGCTTCTACGTCTACGATTCCGGCAAGCCGGAGCTGGACCCCGAGGTCGCCGCGCTCCTGGTCCAGGGCGATGTCGTCCTGACCGAGGAGCAGGTCCGCGACCGCGTCCTGAACGCGGTGGCGCAGGAGATCGGCCTGATGCTGGAGGAGGGTGTCGTGGCCGAGGCCCAGGACATCGACCTCTGCCTCATCACGGGCGCCGGCTGGCCCTTCCACCTGGGCGGCGTCACGCCGTACCTGGACCGCGAGGGTGTCTCGGAGCGCGTGAACGGCAAGAAGTTCCTCGCCCCGGGCCTGGCGAGCGTCCCGGTCTGAGACCGTCGCTCCTGAACGCCCCGGACGCCCGTCCCCCTCGCGGGGGCGGGCGTCCGCCGTTCCACGGGACGAGGCGGGGGCCCGGCGCGGAACCCTCCCGTCCGGGCTGGCAGAATGCGGTCCATGGCGGATGACACGACACATTTCAGCCGCCGGAACCTGCTGTTCGCGGGTGGTGCGGTGGCCGCCGGCCTCACGGCGGGCGGTCTGTCCTGGGCGCTGCGCTCCGGGGCCGACGAACAGGACGACGCGGACCCGGTCGAGGTGAACCCGACGGCCGGCTCGTTCGACATGCGGACGGGTGCGCAACTGCTGGCTCCGACTCCGCTGTTCAATACGACCGGCCCGCAGTCGTTCGCGTTCGACGATACGAACGGGCAGGTCTACGTACTGCAGACCGTCGAGAACGGTATCCGGCTCGACGGCGAGGAGGAGCCGCTCGACTCGGGTGATCGCAAGACCTCCGGCGATATGTGTCTGACCCGGCTGAGCAGTTCGGGGAAAACGCTCGGGCATATGTATCTGCGCGGCTTCGGCCACGGAATTTCCTGCGGTGTCGAGCCGACCGGCCAGCGCACGTTCATATGGGTGGAGGGCCGCGCGGACACCCGGAGCGGCTACGGCCGCACCGTGGTCCGGGTCCCGTTCAAGGACGGTTCGGTCCTCGACAGTGCGGACGGGTCCGTCCGTCATTTCGACCCGGTTCCCGGATCCACCGACGTCTCCCCCGCCCTCGACCTGCCCGGCGAGCGGGTGCTGGTGAGCCACGAGGAGGAGGGCGTGCACCGGTTCTCGGTGTACGGGATGGCGGATTTCCTGGCCGGGCGCTTCGACGCCGCCCAGGTGCTCAAGGCCGGGGTGCAGGTCAAGCAGGAGGAGTGGTTCCAGGGCTGCGCGCTGTACGGGGACCACGTCTACGTGCTGACCGGCGGCCCGTACACCGGCAAGGACGGGGACAATCCGCGGAAGTCCGGCGGAAATACCTATGTCTCCGCAATTGACGTACGCACGGGGAAGGCACAAGGCCGTCATCACGTGACCGTGGCACCGGATCTGGTGTACCGGGAGCCGGAGGGAATCGCGGTCGCCATGGCCGGCGGACGGCCGGCATTGTGCATCGGCTTTTCCGTGAAGACGCAGGACCGGCGTGAGCTGGCGTTGTATCGCTTCACGGCCTGATGGCATTGGCCTTCGGTTAACCCTGCGTTCTAGGGCCATCCATATTGCTGCTTATACTACTCCGACACTTCACAGGATCCTTATACCTCCATGGGGGAGGAACCGCACCATGGGCTCCAAGCGGCTGCGCGCCGTGCTCGGCGTTCTGATCACCTCTGGGCTCATCCTCAGCTTCGTCGGGATGCTGGTCGCCGTCGCGTTCGTCTCCCTCCCCCTGTTCGCCGGCTGCGCCGCACTCAGCTACGTGGCCGACCTGATGCTCCACAACACCGAGTCGCCGACGCTGGAGAAGCTGCGCGACTCGCGCTTCGGCCTCACGATGCGCTTCCTCATCCGGCAGTTCCTGCTGCTCGGCCTGTGCGGGGCCATCGCCGACATCGAGTCGTTCGTGGCGCAGATGACCACCATCGGCCTGCTCCTGCTGTTCATCCTGCAGCTCGCGTACGGCGCGCTCCTCAAGCACGTCCGCAAGATGCGCAACGAGCTGCCGTTCACCACGCGCGGACTGGACCTGGAGGCACTCGGCATCCGCCGCATGCCGCACCCGTTCCTGATGAACAAGCACGTCCGCAAGACGCTGCACCTGGACATCCCGCTGGTGGCCGGCGCCCTCGCCACCATCGCCACGGACGACTGGCGCTTCGTCACGTACGGCATGATCACCACCGTCTTCCTCGCCTACTTCTCGCTGCTGGTGCTGGTGCCCGACGCGCGCAACGCGCTCAAACTCCCCACCACCGACGAGGCCATCGAGGAGCTCAACCACCAGCTGGCCGAATACCGACCCCAGGTAGCGCTCTACTTCACCTTCGCGGCCGTCTCCAAAGACTTCATGTACCAGGTGAACATGTGGCTGGAGTCGCTGGAGGCCCTGGAACTGCGGCCCATCATCGTGCTGCGCGAGCGGGCCACCCTGCGCTACCTGGACGCCACCTCGGTCCCGGTCATCTGCATCCCGAAAGCGGACAATCTCGCCCGTATCGAGATGAACGAACTCCGGGTCGCCCTCTACCCCGGCAACGCGGGCAAGAACGTCCACATGCTCCAGCGCGCCGAGGTCAAGCACGTCTTCATCGGCCACGGAGACAGCGACAAGCTCGCGAGCAGCAACCGGGTCAGCAAGGTCTTCGACGAGATCTGGGTGGCCGGCCGGGCCGGCCGCGACCGCTACGAGCGCATCAAGCACGCCGTGTCGCACCACCAGATCGTCGAGGTCGGACGCCCCCAGCTGATGCCCCTGCACCGCTGGACCGGCAAGGTCGCCGCCCCCGTCCCCACCGTCATCTACGCCCCCACCTGGGAGGGCTGGACCGACGACGCCTGCTACACCTCGGTCATCCCGGCCGGCGAGAAGCTGATCAAGGCGCTGCTCGACTACGAGCGCGACATCCGCATCATCTACAAGCCGCACCCGCTCACCGGTTCGCGCTCCGCCGAGGCCGCCGCCGCGCACCGCCGCGTCATCGCCCTCCTCGAAGAGGACAACGCCCGGCGCTTCGGCCGCAACCTCACCGACTCCAAGGCCGCCGCCAAGAAACTCGCCCGGATCGACCAGCGCATCGCCGACCTCTCCGAGCGCGGCGTCCGCTCCAAGTACCCCGACCTCACCGAGGAGGAGCGGACCGCGCGCATCCGGCGCAGTCGCAACCAGGCGGGCGCCCTGTACTGGAACGCCGTCCCCGACGCCGCGCACCACGTGGTGACCGAGCGCATCCCGGCCCTGTACGACTGCTTCAACCAGTCCGACCTGCTCATCGGGGACATGTCCAGCGTCGTCTCCGACTTCGTCGCGACCCTGAAGCCGTACGCCATCTTCAACCTCGACGACCTGCCCGACGACCAGTTCCGCAACGAGCAGCGGACGGCGTACGCCTCCTACCTGCTCGACGGCGACTGCAACGGCCTGACCGAGGCCATCGAGGCGACGCTGAACCCGCGCGAGGACGTCATGGCGCCCTACCGCGAACAGCTGAAGGAATACCTCCTGGGCGAGGAGTACCCGCCCTCGATCGTCCGCTTCAACGCGGCCGCCAACAACCTCTACCGGCGGGGGCTGCGCGACTTCCCCATCGAATACCCGGAGCAGGTCCCCTACCCCGTGTAGGAGGGCCTCCCCCGGGCATCCGCGTCGCACCGCCCGTCCACCGACCGCCGCCCCGCACCACCGCCGTGCCGCACCCCTCACTCAGGAAGAAGGAGCCTTGTCCTCCAGACCTGTCCCCCACCGCACCGTCGCCGTCGTTCTCGCGGGTGGCACCGGCCAGCGCATCGGACTCGAGATACCGAAGCAGCTGCTCAAGATCGCCGGAAAGCCGATCCTGGAGCACACGCTCCACGTCTTCGAGAACGCGCCGGACGTCGACGAGGTGATCCTCCTCATGACGCCCGCGTACGTGGAGGACGCCCGCCGCATCGTGGAGCGGGCCAAGCTGGGCAAGGTCACCCAGGTGCTCGCGGGCGGCTCGACCCGCAGCGAGACCACCCGGATCGCCATCGACGCCGCGGCCGCCGGGCTCGGCGAGGGCGAGGACTGCAACCTCCTGTTCCACGACGCGGTCCGTCCGCTGCTCTCGCAGCGCGTGGTGCGCGAATGCGTCGAGTCCCTGGAGCGCTACCAGGCCGTCGACGTCGCCATCCCGTCCTCCGACACCGTCATCGTGACCCGTACCCACGGCAACGACGGCGAGTTCATCACCGAGGTCCCCGACCGCTCCCGGCTGCGCCGCGGCCAGACCCCGCAGGGCTTCCGGCTCTCCACGATCCGCTCCGCGTACGAGCGGGCGGCCGCGGACCCCTTCTTCCAGGCCACCGACGACTGCTCCGTCGTCGTCAAGTACCTGCCCCACGTCCCGGTCCACATCGTCACCGGCGACGACTACAACATGAAGGTCACCCAGCCCGTCGACGTCTTCATCGCCGACAAGCTGTTCCAGCTCGCCTCCCACGCCGCTCCCGCCCAGGCCGGCGAGGCCGCGTACCGCGAGCAGCTGGCCGGCAAGACGATGGTGGTCTTCGGCGGCTCGTACGGCATCGGCGCCGACATCTCCCGCATCGCCGAGGGCTTCGGCGCCCGCGTCTTCGCCCTGGGCCGCTCCACCACCGGCACGCACGTCGAGAACCTCGACCACGTCGAGGAGGCCCTGGCGGGCGCCTACGCCGAGACCGGCCGCATCGACTACGTCGTCAACACCGCGGGCGTGCTGCGCGTCGGCCGCCTCGACGAGACCGACAACGACACGATCCGCGAGGCGCTCGACGTCAACTATCTCGCGCCCGTCAACATCGCCCGGACCTCGTACAAGTACCTCAGCGAGACCCAGGGCCAGCTGCTGCTCTTCACCTCCAGCAGCTACACCCGCGGCCGCGCCGAGTACAGCCTGTACTCCTCGACCAAGGCCGCCATGGTCAACCTGACCCAGGCGCTGGCCGACGAGTGGGCCGAGGACGGCATCCGCGTCAACTGCGTGAACCCGGAGCGCACGGCCACCCCGATGCGCACCAAGGCGTTCGGCCAGGAACCCACCGCGTCACTGCTCACGTCCGAGTCGGTCGCCCTGACCTCGCTGGACGTACTGCTCTCCGAAATGACCGGCCACGTCATCGACGTACGCAAGCAGGACCCGACCACGACTCCGGCGCAGCGCTCCGGCTTCGAGGCGGCGCTGGCGTCCGTGCTGATCCAGACCACGGAGGACCAGGGGGTCTAGGCGTGACGTACGCACCCGGACCGCAGCGGTCGCCGGCGCCGCGAAGGATCTTCGTGGCCGGCGACTCCGTGGCGGTCACCCGGCCGTACAGCTTTCTGCCGATGGCGGGCTGGGCCCAGGCCCTGCCCCTCTTCCTCACCGACGCGGTCGAGGTCGTCAACTGTGCCCGCGCCCGCGCGAGCTCGAAGAGCTTCCGCGAGCGAGGGCGGCTCCAGTGGATCCTCGACCACCTGGAGCCGGACGACCTCCTGTTGTTCGGCTTCGGCCAGATCGACTGGAAGACCGACCCCGGCCTGCACACCAAGCCGTTCTCCACGTTCCAGGAGCACATGGCCGCGTACGTCCACGGCGCGCGCGAGCGCCGGGCCCACCCGGTGATCGTGCTGCCGTACGAGCGTCGCCGCGTGGACGCGCACGGCAACGTCGCCCGCTTCCTGGGCGACTACCCGCTCGCGGCCCGGCAGCTGGCCGAGGACGAGCACGTGCCCGTCGTCGACCTGTACGGCCAGAGCCTGCAGTGGTGGGAGGAGCTCGGACCGGAGTCGTCCAAGCTCGTCTTCACCCATCTCCGGCCCGGTGAGCCGCTGCTGGAGAAGGTCCAGGACGCGGACAACGTGCACCTGCGCGCGGAGGGCGCGATCGAGTGCGCCCGGTTCGTCGCGCGCAGCCTCGCCGAGCAGGGCGTCGTCCCCCACCCGTGGGTCCGCGACCTCGACCGCCGCCGGTTCTCGTACGAGGAGATGGGCTGGCTGGACGAGGAGACGTTCGCGCACCGTACGAAGTCCCGGGTGTCCGAGCCCGCGCCACGCAAGGAGTCCAGCGCGTGAACCTCCTCCTCCGCGGACAGGCCGTCGGCGACACCCCGTCCCTGGGCACCGTGTACGCGGCCCTGTACACCTCGGCCGACCCGCGACGGGGCGTGTCCCCGGGCGAGAGCGTCCAGTTCGGCCTGTCCGTGGCACCCGATCAGGGCGCCTCGCGCGGCTGCGCGTACCTGCCGGAGGAACCGCTGACCGCCGTCGGCGAGATCGTCGGCGTGCAGGGGCTGGAGTACTTCCCCCGCCAGCGCTGGTTCCGGGCCCGCGCGGACGTCGGGGAGCAGACGACGGGGGTGCTGCACCTGCGCGTCGGCGACCCGGTCACGGCGCGCAGCATCCGGCCGCGGATGGTCGTGGGCATCCCGGACGCCTCGGGCCGCAAGCTCGTGCGTACGGGAAAGCTCGCCGCCGAGCCGCTGCCGCTGCGGGCGGCCACCGCGCGCGGGCTGCGGCTCGTGACCGGACCGGGAGCGCCGGGCACGGTCAACGTGCTCTCGGCGGCCCCGGCGGGCAGCACCGCGGTCTCCGTGACGCAGCCGCGGGGAGGCAGGGCGCAGCTCTCGCCGGACGGCTGGGTCACGTACGCGCCCGCCCCCGGTTTCACCGGCTACGACCGGTTCGAGTACACGGTGGGCACCGCCGCGGCCGGGCAGCTGACCTCGCACGTGAACGTCTTCGTGGGCTCCTTGGAGCACATTCCGGGCGCCTTCCCGCTCCATCCGGCGGACAGCACCCCGCGTCCTTGGCAATGGCCCGAACTCACCGGGGAGATGCCCTGGCCCCGTCCCGCCGCCCCGCAGAACTGACGAGGATCCCCCCATCATGAACACCGCCGTCGTCGGGGCCACCGACGTCAAGGACGTGACGGTCGCCGTCCGGGTCCGCAACCAGGCCGCCGCGCTCGACGCCTGCCTGGCCTCCGTCCTCGTGCAGTCCATCGGCACGGACCGGCTGGAGGTCATCGGCGTCGACGACGGGTCGACGGACGAGAGCGGGTCCGTGCTGGCGCGGGCGGCCCACCAGTACCCCTCCTTCGTGCGCGCGGGGCAGGTCTCGCCGGGGCTGAGCGCGGCCGGGGCCCGCAACTGGGCGCTGAGCCAGGTGCGCGGACGGTACGTCATCTTCCTGGACGCCGCCGACCGGCTGGCGCCCGACGCGCTGGAGCGGATGGTCGCGGCGGCCGACGCGTACGAGGCCGACGTCGTACTGGGCAAGCCGGAGAGCTCCGGCCGGCACACGGTCGAGACCTCGATGTTCCGCAAGAGCCAGGCCTACACCGATCTGTACACCACGCGCGTGTACTGGTCGCTGACACCGGACAAGCTGTTCCGCACCAGCCTGCTGCAGCGCCGCGGGCTGGCCTTCCCCACCGACATGCTGATCGGCGACGACCAGGCGTTCACGGCCCGCGCCCTCATCGGGGCGGACAACGTCTCGGTCGTCGGCGACGCGCCCTGCGTGGTCAAGGGCCCCTCGCCGGCGGCGCGGGTGACGCTGCCGGACCGGGTCGCCCTGGCCTCCCGGATGCTGGGGCTGGTCGCCTCGCAGCTGCCCGAGGGGCCGCGCCGCGACCGGCTCCAGTCGCGCCATCTGGAGGTGGAGCTCGGCAGGGCGACCGCGGACGCGCTGCTGTCCGCCACCGACGCGGCGGAGCGGGACCAGGCGCTGTGGGCCGCGGCCGAGGTGCTGCGCGCCCAGGCCGCCCCGGGCGCGCTGGCGCTGCTGCCGCGCATGGTGGCCGTACGGTTCGCCCTGCTGGCGCAGGGCCGCTTCGCCGAGGCGCAGCGGATGGCCGCGTTCGAGGCGGACAAGGACCGGCCGGCGGTCCGCAAGACGGTGGAGGACGGGCGGGTGTTCACGACCCTGCCGTTCTTCCGCGACCCGCAGGTGGCCCTGCCGGACGAGCTGTTCGACATCACCGGCGACATGACGGTCACCCACCAGTTGGAGAAGGCGCACTGGGACGGCCCGATGCTGCTGCTGGAGGGCTTCGCCTTCTTCGAGCAGCTGTCGACGAAGGACCGCGCCACCCGGGTCGTGCTGCGCGAGCGGACGAGCGGCGCGCAGGAGAGCTACTCCGTCACGGCTCGCAGGGACGACGCGCTGACCAACGCCAAGGGCAGGCCGCGGGCGATGGGCCGGTTCTCCTGCCGGGTCAACCTGGGCCAGACGTCGAGCGGCTGGCCGCTCCCGCCGGGCACCTGGGACCTCCACCTCGCGGTCGGCTTCGAGGGCGTGACCCGGGACGTGCGGCTCGGGCCGAAGCGCTCCGCCGATCTGGACACGACCGCCCGGATGCCGGTGCGGATCGGGGCGGCGCCCGATGCGCAGGGCATGGAGCTGGCGGCCACCCCGTACTACACGGAGTCCGGCGGTCTCAGCATCGAGGTGTCCCGGCGCACCCCGCTGCCGCGGTGAGGCCGAAGCCTGATGCCTGAGGTCTGAGTCCTGAGGTCTGAGTCCGGGCGCCGAACCTCAGGCGCCGAACCTCAGGCGCCGAACCTCAGGCGCCGAGCCTCGGGCGCCAGGCCCGAGGCGCCGGGCGCCAGGCCTCAGGCGGCCTCCCAGGGCCCGAACACCAGCCCCTGCTGGGTGGTGTCCTGGCGGGTGCAGATCAGTGCGCCGTCCGCGTCGAGGGCGGCCACGACGATGCGGCCCGCCGCGTCCACCGCCACCTGGGGGGCGTGCGCGCCGTGGCCGCCGAGGGAGGCCCACCAGGTGCCGTAGCCCTCGTTCTCGGTGACGTAGGCGGTGAGTTCGATGTCGCCCTCGGCACCGGTCTGCGCGAGCACCGTGCAGTCGTAGCCGCCGATGACGGACCGGACCACGCCCGGCGCGCCCTTGCCGCCGGCGCCGCCGAGGCCCATCAGGCCGCCCGGCGCGCCCTGCTGTCCGGGCCGCCAGGCGACCAGCGAACCGTCGCCCGGGTAGCGCCAGAAGTACGTCACCCTGCGCGGCCCCGTCTCGCACAGGACCGGGGTGCCGGGGACGACCGGCGTGGGGATGCGGTCGGCGAGCTGGAAGCGGCCCTGGCCCACGCCCACCCAGCGGTCGGCTCCGGCCGGGCCGAGGGCGAGCAGTTCGAGCGGGCCGCCCGACGACATGAGCGGGGCCACGTCGCCCCCGTACGGCTCCGGGGCCACCTGCTTCCAACCGCCCCACGCGCCCTCGGCGTTGCGGCTGCGGCGCAGGACGCCGCCGTGGCGCATCGAGACGAGGACGTGCGTGGAGCCGGAGCGCTGGTTGACGGCGATGCGCGGCGGGCCGGCGAGCCGGTCGTCGGTGGGGCCGCCGCGCAGCCCGGGGGTGCCGAGGCTGTGCCAGTCGGTCATGGGGCGGCCCGGCTGGAACTGGGTGGAGACGATGATTTCCGGCCGCCCCGAGCCGTCCTGCGCGGCCCGCAGGGCGACGAGGTGCACGTACCCCTCGCGGCTCCGCGCCATCGCGGCGGTGCCCGTCCAGCCCTCGACCTCGAACGTGTCCGGGCCGGTCCAGCCGGTGCGCGGCGCCGCGGCCTCGGTCCAGCGCACCAGGCCGTGCGGGGTGCAGGCGTAGGCCGTCAGACGGCCGTCGCCCCCTTGGAACAGCCAGTTTCCGGCCGGTGGCGAGGACCGGCGGGAACCCGGTCCGCCTCGGGGTGCGTCCTGCGCCGTGCGGACGGAAGTGGCGCCCCGGCTTCCGCTTTTGCCTCGGACCACGCCGCTCTTCACCCTTCTGCCGAGAATGTCCTGCTCAACCGGCCCGGCTCTTCACCGGAAAGAACCAGCCACTCGAAAGTGTGTCTTATGATGCACCCCATCGATAATAGAAGGGCCCTGCCTCCATGACCGACCTGCCCTCTGCCACCTCTCCTCCCTCCCGGCGCAGGCGGCGGCGCGGCGGCAAGCGTGCCCTGCGGATCGTGTTGCTGACGGTGGCCCTGCTCATCCTCGCCGCCGGTGGCACGGGCTGGTGGGCGTACAGCCACCTCAACGGCAACATCGACAGCGTCGACCTCGACCAGGCCATCGGTGACAACCGCCCGAAGAAGGTCGTCGCGGGCGCGCAGAACGTCCTCGTACTCGGCTCCGACTCGCGCGCCGGGGCCAACGCGGACCTCGACCACGGCGACGTGAGCGGCGCCCGCTCGGACACCGCCATGCTGGTGCACATACCCGAGGGCCGGTCCAAGGCCACCGCGGTGAGCATCCCGCGCGACACCCTGATCAGCCGGCCCGAATGCAAGGACGCCGACGGCAAGACCGTCAAGGCGGCGAACCGGGTCATGTTCAACTCGGTCTACTCGCTGGCCGGTCCGGCCTGCGTGGTCAAGACCGTGGAGCAGATGTCCGGGATCCGCGTGGACCACTTCGTCGAGGTCGACTTCGCCGGGTTCAAGGGGCTGGTGGACGCCCTCGGCGGGGTCACCGTCACCCTGGACAAGCCGATGAGCGGGGCCAAGGGCGGGCTCAAGCTCGACGCGGGCACGCACCGGCTGAACGGCGCCGACTCGCTCAAGTTCGTCCGTACCCGCTACGGCTACGGGGACGGCAGCGACCTCGGGCGCATAGGCCTCCAGCAGCAGTTCATGATGGCGATGCTGTCGGAGATCAAGAAGCAGGACGCGCTCGGCAACCCGGCCCGGCTCTACAAGCTGGCCGACGCCGGCACGAAGTCGCTGACCACCGACTCCGACCTGGCCTCCCTCACCTCCCTGGCCGACTTCGCCCAGAGCATGAAGGGCGTGGACCCGGACACCATGGAGACGATCATGCTCCCGGTCGCCTACGACAAGGTGGACCCGAACCGCGTGATCGTCGCCGAACCGCAGGCGGGCCTGTTGTGGGAGGCCCTGCGCGCCGACCGGAAGATCCCGGCGGAGGCCAAGAACTCCCCCGCCAAGGGCTGACGTCACGCGCCCCCCACGTCCGGTGGAAGCGGGCCGTATGAAGAAGCGGGCCGTACGGGAACACCTCCCGTACGGCCCGCTTCTTCGTGCGTCAGCCCATCGACCGGGGTGCGGTCCGCCCGGCTAGAACTTCGCGTCCGGGCCGACCTTGCCGAGGCGGCTGTGCGAGCGTCCGTAGGCGAAGTAGACGACGATGCCGATCAGCATCCAGACGCCGAAACGGATCCAGGTCTCGGCCGGCAGGTTGAGCATCAGCCAGAGCGAGGCCGCGATCGACAGGATCGGGATCACCGGCACCCACGGGGTGCGGAACGCCCGGTGCAGGTCGGGGCGGGTCTTGCGCAGGATGATCACGCCGAGGGCGACGAGCACGAACGCGAACAGCGTGCCGATGTTCACCAGCTCCGCGAGCTTCTCCAGGCTGGTGAAGCCCGCGACGATGGCGATGATCCCACCGAGCAGGAGGGTCGCCCGGTAAGGGGTGCGGTACTTGGGGTGGGTGACGGAGAAGACGCGCGGCAGCAGTCCGTCACGGCTCATCGCGAAGAACACGCGGGTCTGCCCCAGCAACAGGATCATGCTCACGGTGATCAGGCCGACCGCCGCCCCGAGACTGATGGCACCGGAGAAGAAGGGCTGGTTCACCGACTTGAAGGCTTCGGCCAGCGGCGCCGTCGGTGACATCTCCGAGTACTTCTGCATGCCGGTGACCACCAGCGTCACGGCCACGTAGAGCACGGTGCAGATCAGCAGCGAGCCGAGGATGCCGCGCGGCATGTCCCGCTGGGGGTTCTTGGTCTCTTCGGCCGCGGTGGCCACGACGTCGAAGCCGATGAAGGCGAAGAAGATGAGGGAGGCCGCGGTGAAGATGCCCATGACGCCGAAGTTGGTGGGCGCGTACCCGAACATCAGCTGGACCAGTGGCGCGTGCAGGCCGTTGCCCGCCTCCTGCGGCTGGGCCGGGGGGATGAACGGCGAGTAGTTGTCGGCCTTGATGAAGAACAGGCCCGCGACGATGACCAGCAGCACCACGAAGACCTTGATGGCGACCACGATCGCGGTGATCCGCGCCGAGAGCTTCGTCCCGACGACCAGGATCGCGGTCAGCACCAGGATCAGCAGGAAGGCCAGCAGGTCGAAGGTTCCTCCCGCGTCGGGCCCGGCCAGCGTCTTGGGCAGGTCCCAGCCGAGGTTGGTGTGCATGAGGTGGCGCACGTACCCGGACCAGCCGACCGCCACGACGGCGGTGCCGAGTGCGAACTCCAGCACCAGGTCCCAGCCGATGATCCAGGCGGGCAGCTCGCCGATCGAGGCGTACGAGAAGGTGTACGCCGATCCGGCCACCGGGACGGTGGAGGCGAATTCGGCGTAGCAGAGCGCCGCGAGGGCGCAGACGATGCCCGCCGCGACGAAGGCCAGGGAGGTGGCGGGTCCGGCGTTGTTGCGGGCCGCGATGCCCGTGAGGACGAAGATGCCGGTGCCGATGATGACGCCCACGCCGAAGACCGTCAGGTCCCAGGCGGAGAGCGACTTGCGGAGCGCGTGTTCCGGCTCCTCCGTGTCGCGGATGGACTGCTCGACCGTCTTGGTGCGGAAGACGCTGTTCAGGTCCTTGCTCACCGACGCACCTCCGACAGGTGACGACGCACACGAACGGGCCGGGAGGCCCACCCCTCAAGGGTGATCTCCCGGCCCGTGACGTGCAACCGCGCGTTCCGGTCGACTAGTCGACCGTGGCCGCCGGCTCGCTGTCGTAGCGCCCGTCCAGCTTGGCGACCAGGCCGGTGACCTGCCGGGCGATGTCCGGCGCGGTCAGGCCGATCTCGGCCATGATCTCCTTGCGCAGGGCGTGGTCGAGGAAGCGCTGCGGGATGCCGAAGTCGCGCAGCGGTACGTCGACGCCCGCGTCGCGCAGCGCCTGCGCGACGGCGGAGCCCACACCGCCGGTGCGGCCGTTGTCCTCGACGGTGACGACCACGCGGTGCCGGTCCGCGAGCGGGGCCAGGGCCTCGTCCACGGGCTTGACCCAGCGGGGGTCGACGACGGTCGTGGAGATGCCCTGCTTGTCGAGCAGGTCGGCGATTTCCAGGCACATCGGGGCCAGTGCGCCGACCGAGACGAGCAGTACGTCCGGACGGGTGACCTCGGGGGCCGGGGTGCGCAGTACGTCCATCCCGCCGATCCGGCCGACGGCCGGGACGGCCGGGCCGACGACGCCCTTGGAGTAGCGCACGACGGTCGGGGCGTCCTTGACCTCGACGGCCTCGCGGAGCTGGGCGCGCAGCTGTTCGGCGTCGCGCGGGGCGGCGAGGCGCAGGCCGGGGACGACCTGGAGGATCGACATGTCCCACATGCCGTTGTGGGAGGCGCCGTCGTCACCGGTGACACCGGCGCGGTCCAGGACGAAGGTGACCCCGCACTTGTGCAGGGCGACGTCCATCAGCACCTGGTCGAAGGCGCGGTTGAGGAAGGTCGCGTAGACCGCGAAGACCGGGTGGACGCCGCCGGTGGCCAGGCCCGCCGCCGAGGTGGCACCGTGCTGCTCGGCGATGCCGACGTCGTAGATCCGGTCCGGGAAGGCCTCGGCGAACTTGTTGAGGCCGACCGGGTGGAGCATGGCGGCGGTGATGCCGACGACGTCCGGGCGCTCGTGCCCCAGCTTGACCATCTCGTCGGCGAAGACGGAGGTCCAGCTGGCGGCGGCGGTCTTGACCGGCAGGCCGGTGTCCGGGTGGATGACGCCGACCGCGTGGAAGCGGTCCGCCTCGTGCTCCAGGGCCGGGGTGTAGCCGCGGCCCTTCTGCGTGAGGCAGTGCACGATGACCGGGCCGCTGAAGCGCTTGGCGCGCTGCAGGGCCGACTCCAGGGCCTCGATGTCGTGGCCGTCGATCGGGCCGATGTACTTCAGGCCCAGGTCCTCGAACATGCCCTGCGGGGCGATGAAGTCCTTGAGGCCCTTCTTGGCGCCGTGCAGGGTCTCGAAGAGCGGCTTCCCGACGACCGGGGTGCGCTCCAGGAGCTCCTTGCCGCGGGCCAGGAAGCGCTCGTAGCCGTCCGTGGTGCGCAGGGTGGCCAGGTGGTTCGCGAGGCCGCCGATGGTGGGGCCGTACGAGCGCTCGTTGTCGTTGACGACGATGACGAGCGGGCGGTCCTTGGCGGCGGCGATGTTGTTCAGCGCCTCCCAGGCCATGCCTCCGGTCAGCGCGCCGTCGCCGATGACGGCGGCGACGTGGTGGTCCTCGCGGCCGAGCACCTCGTTGGCCTTGGCCAGGCCGTCGGCCCAGCCCAGCACGGTGGAGGCGTGCGAGTTCTCGATGACGTCGTGGTCGGACTCGGCGCGCGAGGGGTAGCCGGACAGGCCGCCCTTGGTGCGCAGACCGCCGAAGTCCTGGCGGCCCGTGAGCAGCTTGTGGACGTAGGCCTGGTGGCCGGTGTCGAAGAGGACCTTGTCCTTGGGCGAGTCGAAGACCCGGTGCAGGGCGATCGTCAGTTCGACCACCCCGAGGTTGGGGCCGAGGTGCCCGCCGGTCTTGGAGACGGCGTCGACGAGGAAGGACCTGATCTCGGCGGCGAGCTGGTCGAGCTCCTCCTGGCTGAGCCGGTCCAGATCGCGCGGTCCCTTGATGCGGGTCAGCAGCACCCGTGCCTCCTTGCAGTTGCTTGCTGGTCTGTCGAGTCTAATGTTCCGCTCGCGGCGGCGGTCATCGGGCGGTCCCTGGTGGGTCACACCTTTGTCATACATGTACACACCATCACGAGGTCACACATCCCAAACGGGCGTATACCCGCACAGCCGTACGCACATATGTACGCACGGATGCCCGGCGCCACACGAAGTGGCACCGGGCACTGTGATCGTTCTTACCGCACCGGGCGCGGTGTCAGGCGCGTCCGGCCGTCTTCTGCGTCTTGCGGGTGACCGAGTCGATCACCACGGTGGCCAGCAGCACCGCACCGGTGATCATGTACTGGATCGGGGTGGCGATGCCCTGGAGAGCCAGACCGTACTGGATCGAGGTGATGACCATGACACCGAGGAGGGCGTTCCAGGTGCGGCCCCGGCCGCCGAAGAGGCTGGTGCCGCCGATCACGGCCGCCGCGATCACGTTCATCAGCAGGTCGCCGGCGCCGGCGCTCTGGTTGGCCGCCGCGATCTTGGAGGCCCAGAAGAGCCCGCCGATGGCGGCGAAGGTGCCCGCGATGGCGAAGACCGCGATGCGGATCCCGGCGACGTTGATGCCCGCGCGCCGGGAGGCCTCGACGCTGCCGCCGAGCGCGAAGACGTTGCGGCCGAACGAGGTACGGCGCAGGAGGAAGTCCGTGCCGACCAGCACCAGCACGAAGAGCACCACCGCGAGCGGGAGGCCCTTGTACTGGTTGAACACCGCGGCGGGACCGAAGGTGAACAGGGCCAGCAGGCCCGTGCGCAGCGCGATCTCGCTCATCGGGCGGGACGGGACCCCCGCTGCCTCGCGGCGGCGGTTGTCGAAGAAGCTGGCCAGGAAGTACCCGATCACCGCGACCGCGGCGAGGCCGTAGCCGGCCGCCACGTCCGTGAAGAAGTACGTGGTGAGCTGGCCCACCGGACCGTCGGGGTCGATGTTGATCGTGCCGTTGCTGCCGAGGATCTGCAGCATGGCGCCGGACCAGAAGAGCAGGCCCGACAGGGTGACCGCGAAGGCCGGGGCGCCGATCCTGGCGAAGAAGAAGCCGTGGATTGCGCCGATCAGGGCGCCGCCGGCGACCGCGGCCAGGATCGCCACCCACTGGTTGACCCCGTGGGTCACCGCCAGGACGGCGAAGATCGCACCCGAGACACCGCTGACGGAGCCGACCGAAAGGTCGATCTCGCCGAGCAGGAGCACGAAGATGATGCCCACGGCCATCATGCCGGTGGCGACCATCGTGATCGCGATGTTGGTGAGGTTCTCCGGGGACAGGAAGTTCGAGTTCAGTCCCTGGAAGATGGCCCAGATGATGACCAGGCCGATGACGACCGGGACGGAGCCCAGGTCTCCGGCCTTCATCTTGCGGCCGAACTCGCTCAGGTAGCCGGACAGGCCCTGCTCGCGCACGAGCAGGCGCGGGTCCACCGCGGGAATGGAGTCCGCCGGGGCGGCGGGGTTGGCCAGCTGGGCCACCTCTTCCGCCGAGGTGTGGTGTTCGGTGCTCACTTCTGAGCCTCCCCGGTACGGGCCGCGCGGCGGGTCACGGCGTTGTCCGTGGCACCCGTGATGGCGGAGATGATCTCTTCCTGCGACGTGTCCTTGACGTTGAAGACGCCGTTGTTGCGGCCCAGCCGCAGAACCGCCACCTTGTCGGCGACGGCCTTCACATCGGCCATGTTGTGGCTGATGAGGATGACGGCGTGGCCGCGCTCGCGCAGCCGCTCCACCAGGTCGAGGACCTGTGCGGTCTGCTCGACGCCGAGGGCCGCCGTGGGCTCGTCGAGGATGACGAGCTTGGGCTCGCCGAGCATCGAACGGGCGATCGCCACGGTCTGGCGCTGGCCGCCGGAGAGCGAGGCGATGGGGATGCGGACACTGGGGATCCGGATGGACAGGGTGGTCAGGAGCTCGCGTGCGCGGCGCTCCATCTCCACCTCGTCCAGGACACCGCGGCGCTTGAGCTCGCGGCCCAGGAAGAGGTTGCCGACGACATCGATGTTGTCGCACAGTGCGAGGTCCTGGTAGACCGTCGCGATGCCCAGGTTCTGGGCGTCGTGGGGCTTGCTGATCGAGACCGGCTTGCCTTCCCACTCGATGACTCCGTCATCGATGGGGTGGACGCCGGCGATCGTCTTGACGAGCGTGGACTTGCCGGCGCCGTTGTCGCCGACCAGGGCGACCACCTCGCCGGAATGGATCTCGAGCTCTACATCGGTGAGCGCCTGGACGGCACCGAATCGCTTCGAGACCCCTCGCAACGCCAGCACGGGCGCAGCGGACACATGAACCATCTCCTTCGCCGCCTGACCGGCGGGGATGTCGTGCAATAAGTGCAGGAGCGGGGTGGGGTGGGGGAATCGTTTCTGCCCGGCGCCCCGCGGGTGGCGGGGAAGGAGGGGGCGGGGCGCCGGGCAGGCGCGGGGGTCCCGGTGGACCGAAGGCCGCGGGGGCGGGCCTCCGGTCGGCGGGACGACGGGGCCTGGGTCCAGGCCCGGAGGACCTGGGTGAGGCCCGGAGGGCCTACTTCAGGCCGAGGGTGGCGCAGGCGGCCGCGTACTTGTCGGTGCAGATCTCGTCGGCCGTGTAGACGCCGTCCTTGATGACAGTGTCCTTGATGTTGTTCTTGGTCAGCGAGACGACGGGGACCAGGACCGAGGGGACGCCCTTGGTGGTGGGGCTGTCGACCTTG
Organism: Streptomyces sp. WM6372; assembly: GCF_001279655.1. Taxonomy (NCBI): domain Bacteria; kingdom Bacillati; phylum Actinomycetota; class Actinomycetes; order Kitasatosporales; family Streptomycetaceae; genus Streptomyces; species Streptomyces sp. WM6372. The sequence continues at coordinate 20,590 of NZ_LGDB01000191.1, forward strand.
GAGGTGGTGGCACCGTCCAGCTTCTCGCCCTTGGCGAGCGCGACGGCCATCTTCGCGGCGGCCTCGGCCTCGGGGGCGTACGGCTTGTAGACGCTCATGAACTGCTCGCCCGCGACGATCCGCTGCACACCGGCGAGTTCCGCGTCCTGGCCGGTGACCGGCGGCAGCGGGTCCATGCCGGCGGCCTTGAGGGCGGTGATGATGCCGCCGGCCATGCCGTCATTGGCGGAGTAGACGCCGACGATCTTGTCCTTGCCGATCGCGGAGATCGCACCCGCCATGTTGGTGTTGGCGTTCTCCGGCTTCCACTCCTTGGTGTCGTACTCCTTGCCGACGGTCACCTTGCCGTCGAGGACGGAGTGCGCGCCCTTCTTGAAGAGGGCGGCGTTCGGGTCGGTGACCGAACCGTTCATCATGACGATCTGGCCGGAGCCGGCCTTGTCGCCCAGGGCCTCCAGCAGGGCCTTGCCCTGGACCTTGCCGACCTCTTCGTTGTCGAAGGAGGTGTACGCGTCGATCGGACCCTCGGCGAGGCGGTCGTAGGCCACGACGGGGATGCCCGCCTCCTTGGCCTTCTTGACCGAGCCGGCGATGGCCTTGGAGTCCACCGCGTCGACGACCAGGACGTTCACCTTGTTGGTGATCATCGTGTCGACCTGGGAGTTCTGCGTGGTCGCGTCCTGCTTGGCGTTGGCGTAGACCACCTCGGCCTTGCCGCCGGTGAGTTCGGCGACCTTCTTCTCGAAGAGCGGCTTGTCGAACTTCTCGTAACGCGCGGTCTGGTTCTCCGGCAGGAGCAGACCGATCTTGATCGCGCCACCCGCGGCGGCGGAGCCGGACTCCTTCGGCTTCTCGCCGGCCTCCTTGGCGCTGCCACAGGCGGCAAGGGAAGCGGCCATGGCGGTGGCGGCTACGGCAACGGCGGCTCTGCGCATACGCGTGTTCATTTCCTGAACCTCCCTGACGAGGCCGCAACATTGCGGCCGAGGTGGACGTGAGTCAACCTCGGCCGCAGTTTGCCGTCAAGGAGTGAATCCTTAACGAGATGACAACGGTGCCATCCGTTATCTAACTGAAGGCAAGAGCTTGAGGGTCGGCGAACCGGCCAGAAGGGTCGAATCGCCCATCTCGCTCAGCACCAGGGCCAGTGCGCCCAGCACTTCGGCCCGGCCGCCCAACGACCCGGTGAGCACCGAGAGTTGACGTGCGGCACTGGGGATCGCGTACCTCCCCACGGACTCACGTATGGGGGCCAGGATCAGTTCACCGGCCTCCGCCAGCGAACCGCCGAGCACCACGCGGCTCGGATTGAGGACGTTGCACAGGTTCGCGACACCACTACCCACATGGCGGCCCACGTCGGCGATCACCCGGCGGCAGCCCGGATCGCCCTCCCGGGCCAGTTCGACCACCCGCTCCATGGTGAGCTCGGGCCCGTGCGTGCTCTGCAGCAGCGGCAGCACGTACCGGGCCGCCGCGAAGGTCTCCAGGCAGCCGCGGTTGCCGCAGCGGCAGACCGGGCCGGACTCGTCCAGGGTGATGTGCCCGATCTCGCCGGCGGTGCCGCCGGGCCCCCGGTAGATCTGGCCGTTGATCACGAGGCCGGCGCCGACACCGCTCGCGACCTTGATGTACGCGAGGTCCTTGACCCCCCGGCCGCTCCCCCACACCAGCTCCCCGAGTGCTCCGAGGTTGGCATCGTTGTCCACGTACACGGGCACGCCGAGGCGCTGCGAGAGCTCCTGGCGCGGGTTGATCCCGGCCCAGCCCGGCAGGATCGCGGTGGAGCCCAGGGTCCCGGATTCCACGTCGATGGGGCCCGGGACGCCGAGCCCGACGCCGATGACCTTCTCCAGGCCCACTCCGATGCCCGCGATCAGCTCTCCGACCAGGGCTTCCGCCCGGTCGAAGCCGTCCGCCCAGGACGCGTCCACGTCCAGCGGGGCGGACTCCTCGGCCAGGACCTGGTGGGCGAGGTTGCCGACGGCCACCCGCAGGTGGGTGTGGCCGAAGTCCACGCCGATCACGATGCCGGCGTCACCGCTGAGCGAGACGCTGCGCGCCCGCCGGCCGCCCGCCGAGGTGTCCGTGACCTCGACGGTCCCACCGTCCTTGAGCTCGCGGACGATGTTGGAGACCGTGGCCGCCGACAGTCCGGTGGACCGGGCGATCTCCGCCTGGGTCAGCGAACCCGCGAGCCGCACCGCCCGCACGACCCGTTCGAGATTCGCGCGGTGCAGTGAAGACTGCGATCCGGGAGTCTGCACGACTCATCCACTCCTGCCCATTAGCGACGGCCGACCGTCGCCCCCCGAGCCGGCGGTCGCGGCTTGGTGCTCCGAGACCCCGGCGTCTCTCCAACTTGTGAACCTTAAGTCGAGCCTTTGGCCCTCCAGACGTCAAGAGGCTGACACAGAACGAATCGGCCACTACCGGTCATAAGTATGAAAGACATCCCTCTGGATCGTGTTACGGTCGCTGAGGCAACCGGTTCTCTGCGGCTTTCGGGCCGGATCGGGTGCCCCGCAATGACGGCGCTACGCAAGGAGGTGTTCGGGATGAGTCCCGATCGAAGTCTTTGCAGCGCTCTCGCCGGCTGACCTGATCGGCTGATCTTTCCCTGAGTGCGCACGGCCGCGGTACACCGCGGTGCGGCTGCGGCACACACACCGCCGCCGCTGCCCTGTGCGGTTCTGCATTCCTTCCTTCTTTCTCCCCCTCCCCTTCCTTCCGCATGCCCCGGCACGTCCGCCGGGCGTGCGTCATCCATGCCCCTCGGCGTGCCCGGCGGCGTTTCGCGCCTCCGCGCGCCGACCCATGACCACTCCACGTGACCGTGCGGCTTCGCGCTGCCCGGACGCGGTGGAGGGAGGTATTCGTCATGACCATGCTCACCCCTCGTACCCCTACCAAGCTCGCACCGCCGGGCAAGGGCCGCCGCGAGCGCAAGGCCGCCGAGCTGGAGAGCCGCACCCGGCTCGCCGGCGAGCGGCTCGCCGGGTTCAGCGCACGCCCGGGCGCCTCGGTCCTCCAGGAGCTCAGCGCCACCCGCAGCGGCCTCACGCACGCCGAGGCGGCCCTGCGCCTGGAGCGGCACGGCGCCAACACCGTCGCCCACGAGCGCGCCCCGCTCTGGTGGGTGCAGCTGGCGAAGGCGTTCCGGAACCCCTTCATCGCCGTCCTCGTCTTCCTCGCCGCCGTCATGTGGTGGCAGGACCCGTCCGATCCGGGCGTCGTCATCCTCTCCGTGATGGTGGGGATCAGCGGACTGCTGCGCTTCTGGCAGGAGTTCCGCTCCGGCCGGGCCGCCGAGGCGCTGAAGAAGCTCGTCACCACCACCTGCGCGGTGCAGCGCCGGGCCGGCAGCGGTTCGGCGCCCACCACCTTCGAGGTGCCCATGGACCGGGTGGTCCCGGGCGACGTGGTGAAGCTGGCCGCCGGCGACCTGATCCCGGCCGACCTGCGGCTCATCACCTCCAAGGACCTGATGGTCAGCCAGGCCGCGCTGTCCGGCGAGTCCCTGCCGGTCGCCAAGGCCGACACTCGGTCCGAGGACCTCGGCCTGGGGGTCCCCCCAGCGGAGCGAGGGGGCGAGAGCACCGACCCGGTCGAGGCCGACAACCTCTGCCTGATGGGGACTTCGGTCACCTCCGGCACCGCCACCGGCGTGGTCGTCGCCACCGGCGCCGACACCTACTTCGGCTCGATGGCCGGCTCGCTGGTCGGCGAGCGGCCGCAGACCAACTTCGACAACGGCGTGCGCAAGGTCAGCTTCCTGCTGATCCGCTTCATGCTGGTCATGGTCCCGGTCGTGTTCGCGATCAACGGCCTCACCAAGGGCGACTGGGACGAGGCCTTCCTCTTCGGCATCGCCGTCGCCGTCGGCCTGACCCCCGAGATGCTGCCGATGGTCGTCTCCGCCAACCTGGCGCGCGGCGCGGTCGCCATGTCCCAGCGCAAGGTCGTCGTCAAGCGGCTCAACGCGATCCAGAACCTGGGCGCCATGGACGTGCTCTGCACGGACAAGACCGGCACCCTCACCGAGGACCGGATCGTCCTGGACCGCTACCTGGACGTGCACGGCAACGAGGACGACGAGGTCCTGGAGTACGGGTACCTCAACTCCCACTTCCAGACCGGCCTGAAGAACCTGATGGACCAGGCCGTCATCAACCGCGTGGACGAGGCCGAGGAGGTTGTCGTCGACGCACGGTTCTCGATGGTCGACGAGATCCCCTTCGACTTCGCCCGCCGCCGGATGTCCGTGGTCCTGGACCGCAACAGCATCGTCGGCGAGCTCGGCCGCCCCGAGCACGTCATGATCACCAAGGGTGCGGTGGAGGAGGTCCTGGACCTGTGCACCCACATGCGGGACCGCGGCGAGAGGGTCGAACTCACCGGGCGGCTGCGCAGCCACGTCACCCGCATCGCCGAGGACAACAACCGCCAGGGCCTGCGCGTCCTCGCCGTCGCCACCCGCACCATGGACACCCCGCGCGAGACCTACTCCGTCGCGGACGAGGAGCAGCTGACCCTGGTCGGCTTCCTCGCCTTCCTCGACCCGCCGAAGGCCGACGCCGCCCGGGCCCTCCAGGCCCTGGCCGACAAGGGCGTCGCGGTCAAGGTGGTCACCGGCGACAACGACCTCGTGGCCGCCCGGGTCTGCGCGGACGTCGGCCTCGACGTCGGGCGCGTGGTGCTCGGCACCGAGACCGACGCCCTCGACGACACGGCGCTGCGCGCGCTGGCCGCCCGTACGACGGTCTTCGCCAAGGTCAACCCGGTCCAGAAGGCCAGGATCGTACGGGCCCTCCAGGCCGACGGGCACACCGTCGGCTTCCTCGGGGACGGCATCAACGACGCCGCCGCGCTGCGCGACGCCGATGTCGGCATCTCCGTCGACACCGCGGTCGACATCGCCAAGGAGTCGGCGGACATCATCCTGCTGGAGAAGGACCTGACCGTCCTGGAGCAGGGCGTGATCCAGGGCCGCACCACGTTCGGCAACACGATCAAGTACATCAAGATGACCGCGTCGTCGAACTTCGGCAACGTCTTCTCGGTCCTGGTGGCGAGCGCGTTCATCCCGTTCCAGCCGATGCTCGCGATCATGCTGCTGGTGCAGAACCTGGTCTACGACATCGCGCAGCTGGCGACGCCGTGGGACCGGATGGACGAGGAGTACCTGCGTAAGCCCCGCAACTGGGACGCCAAGGGCATCGGCCGGTTCATGGTCTGCATCGGCCCGATCAGCTCGATCTTCGACATCGCGATGTTCGTGATCATGTGGAACGTGTTCGGTGCCGACAGCGAGGCGCACCAGGCGCTGTTCCAGTCCGGCTGGTTCATCGAGGGCCTGCTCTCGCAGACCCTGATCGTCCACATGATCCGTACCCGGAAGATCCCCTTCATCCAGTCCCGCGCCTCCTGGCCGGTGATGGTGATGACCGTCCTCGCGGTGCTGACCGGGCTGTACCTGCCCTTCTCGCCGCTGGCCGCCTCGCTGGGCTTCGTGGCCCTGCCGGCGAGCTACTTCCCGTGGCTGATCGGCGTGCTGCTGGCGTACTGCATGCTCACGCAGCTCCTGAAGACCCTGTACATCCGCAGGTTCGGCACCTGGCTGTAAGGCCCGTCGGAAGACCCGAAGAGGAGGGGAGGAGCCGATGCTGCTCAACGAATGGGAGATGGCCGGGCACCTGGCCGCCGCGCTCGGTTTCGGAGCGGCGATCGGCCTGGAGCGGCAGTGGCGCGCCCGGATGGCCGGGCTGCGGACGAACGCCCTGGTGGCGGGCGGGGCGGCGCTGTTCGTGCTGCTCTCGCAGTACGGGTTCATCGGCGCCGTCTCGGAGGTCCAGTACGACGGCTCCCGGGTCGCCGCCCAGATCGTCTCGGGCATCGGCTTCCTCGGCGCCGGCGTGATCATGCGCGACGGGCTGAGCGTACGGGGCCTGAACACGGCCGCCACCCTGTGGTGTTCGGCGGCCGTGGGCTGCCTGGCCGGCACCGGGATGTTCCTCCTGGCGGCCTTCGGCACGGCGGGCGTGGTGGGGGCCAACCTCCTGCTGCGCCCGCTGGGCCGGCGCCTGGACCGCGAGCCGCGCGGCGGGGCGGAGGTGGCCACCGACTTCCACTTCGAGGCCGTGTGCCTGGAGGCGGAGGAGGCCCACATCCGCCACCGGCTGGTCGACGCGCTCGGCCGGCCCGGCTACACGCTGCGCTCGATCCGCAGCCAGGACGGCCCGAAGGCCGGCCTGGTGACGGTGTCGGCGCTGCTGACCGCCGAGGGGGCGGCGGGGGGCCGGATGCTGGAGGAAGCGGTGAGCAACCTCTCGCTCGACCCGTCCGTCTCGGCGGTCAGCTGGTCGGTCGTGCCCGACCCGTCGGCCTCCGCTACTTGAGGGTGGCCGAGGTCAGGCCGGCCTGGATCTGCCGCTGGAAGGACAGGTAGACCACCAGCATCGGGATCATCGCGATGGTCACGCCGGCGAACAGCACCGGCAGGTCCGTCTCGTACCCCATCTGGTACTGCAGCTGGATCAGGCCCTGGGTGAGCATGTAGCGCTCGGGGTCCGATCCGGTCTGCGGCTGCATCAGCACGGAGGGCAGGATGTACTGGTTCCACTGGCCCAGGACATTGAATATCCCGACGCTGATCAGGCCGGGCTTGGCCATCGGCAGCATCACCTGGAAGAAGATCCGGGTGTCGGAGGCCCCGTCGATCACCGCCGCCTCGTGCACGGCCGTCGGCAGCGTGCGGAAGAAGGAGTGCATGAAGAAGACGGTGAACGGCATCGAGTAGGCCACGTAGACCAGGATCAGACCCTGGTACGTGTTGAGCATGTCCAGGCGCTTGACCATGAAGAACAGCGGGACGAGCGCCAGGAAGACGGGGAACATGGCCCCGCTGACGAAGAAGTAGTAGAAGAGCCGGTTCCCGGGGAAGGGGTAGCGGGCCAGTACGTACGCCGCCATCGAGCCGAGCAGCATGGTCAGCGGGACCGAGAACACCATCACGATCAGCGTGTGGGCGAAGTAGTCGCCGATGCCCTTGTCCCAGGCCCGGGAGAAGGCGTCGAAGTGCCAGTTGGAGGGCCAGCTGAGGGCCGAGCCGCCGATCTGGGAGTCGGTCTTGAAGGAGCCGAGCGCCAGCCAGATCAGGGGCAGGACGATCAGTATCGCCCAGACGGCGAGGAAGCCGTGGGAGAAGACGTTCAGCACCATGCCGTCGGAGCCGCTCTTCGCGCCCTCCTTGGAGCGGCCGCTGCCGCCGGACCGCTCGGCCGAGGCCTCGCCCGGCGCCTTGACCACTGTGGACTCTGCAGTCATCGGGGATCTCCTCTCAGAACTCGATGCGCTCGCGGCGGGTGGCGCGCAGCGTGACGACGGAGAGGATCATGGTCAGGACGAGCATGACCACGCCCATGGCGCAGGCGTAGCCGCTCTTGCCGAAGTACAGGAAGTTGCGCATCAGCACGGTGGCCATGACCTCGCTGTGGTGGTCGGGCCCGCCGCCGAACTGGCCGGAGGTCATGGTCGACACCAGCACGAACATGTCCATGGCGGCGATGCCCAGGTAGACCGCGGAGGTCTGTACGGAGTCCCACAGCAGGGGCAGCGTGACCTTGAGGAAGGTCTGGGCGCGCCCGGCGCCGTCGAGCAGCGCGGCCTCGTAGATGTCCTTGGGCACGGACTGCATGGCGGCCGAGAAGAGGACCAGGTAGAAGCCGACTCCGTGCCAGACCACCACCAGGAGCAGGCACCACAGCACGAGGTTCGGCTGGTTGAGCCATTCGACGGGGTGGGCCGGGTCCACCAGGCCCAGCTTGGTGAGGAACCCGTTGAGCAGCCCGCCCTCGTCGCTGCGGTACACCGCGCCGAACAGCACGGCGAGGATGGCCAGCGACAGGACCTGCGGGAAGAAGTAGACGATCTTGTAGACGGAGGAGCCGCGGACGCCCCGCACCCCGCCCGCCCCGCTGCGCCCTCCCGCGTTCACCATGAAGGCGAAGAAGAGGGCCAGCAGGATGGTGATGGTCGGGACGAACACCAGGAGCAGCAGGTTGTGCCACAGGGCTCCGCGGAAGACCTCGTCCTTCATCAGCGCGGAGTAGTTGTCCAGGCCGACGAAGTCGAACGTGGGCGACTGTCCGGACCAGTTGGTGAAGGAGTAGCCGAACGTCTGAATGTACGGCCAGATGACGAAAGTCAGGTACAGCGCGAGCGGCAGGATGAGGAAGCCGGCGATGAAGCCGATCCTTCCCTTGCCCTGGGCTACTTGGCTCATGGTGTCCGCCCCTTGGACGATGTCAGCTGCGGTGGTTGTTCTTGGCGTTCGGGTCCTTGGCAGCCTTGTCTACCGCAGCCTGGGCCCGCTTGATCCATTCCTTTGGCTGGATCCGCTTGGCCATCAGCTCATTGGACGCGTTCTGGATCTCGGTGTCCATCTCGCTGTACCAGTCGGGGTACAGGTAGTTGAAGGTGTTCGTCCCGGCCGTCTTGACGGCCGCGACCGCCGACGCCGTGCCCGGGCGCAGCTTGACGTTCGGGTCGACGCCGTCCTTGACCACGGTGAGGGAGTTGGCCTGCTGGGCGAAGAGGGTCGACCATTCGCGCGACAGCATCGAGCGGAGGAACTCCAGGCCGCCGGCCTTGTTGGCGGCCTTCTCCGGGACGATGAAGGGCTCGCCGGCGCCGGCCCGGATGGCCTCGAAGGGCAGTTTGCTGTCGGCGAGCGTCGGCACCGGCAGGAACTTCATGTCGAAGTCGTCCGGGGTCTGCTTGAGCTGCTCGTTCTCCAGCCAGGAGCCGGAGGGGATGAAGGCCGCCTTGTACTGGTTCCACGCGGTCTGGGACTCCGTGTGGGTGAGGCCGTTGGTGCCGGCCATCAGCAGGTCCTTCTCGACGACCTCGTAGACCGCCTCGACGGCGGCGAGGGCGGCGGGGTTGCCCTCGAAGGCGTTCGGCTCCAGGTTGTCGATCGCCTTCATGGCCTCCAGACCGCCCTTCTTGGCGATCAGGTCCATGATGACGACGTTGATGTAGTACGGGAACTTGCCCTGGTGGGCGAGTCCGCCGATGCCGGCGGCCTTGGCCTTGGTGCAGATGTCCAGGAACTCGTCCCAGGTCTTCGGCTCGGCCCAGCCCTTCTCCTTGAAGAGCTTGCCCGAGTACCAGAAGCCGAACACGGTGTAGACGTAGTAGAGGGCGACGAACTTTCCGCCCTGGGTGCCCTGTTCGACGGTGCCGGGGATGAGCATGTCCCGGACCTTCTTGGCCGGGTCGTCGAGCGAGGGCGCGTCGAGCACCGGGGTGAGCTCGGCGAGCTGGCCGCCCTTGGCGAGGACGTCGACCTTGATCTGCTGGGCGCCCGAGTCGTCGATGACGTCCGGCGGGTTGCCCCCGTTGAAGCGGGGCTGGAGCTTGGCGGCGATCTCCTGGGTGCCCAGGTGGGAGCTGGTGGTGCCCCACTTCTTGTCGAAGGCGGCTTCCCAGGCCTTCGCGTAGTCGTCGCCGAACCCTCCCTTGAAGACGACGACGTCGAGCTTGCCGCCCTTGGCGACGCCGAACGGGTTCTCCTTGGTCACCGCGCCCTTGTCCGGCCCCTTCGTGGTGTCCTCGCCGCCGGAGGCGCAGGCGGACAGGAAGCTCATCGTGGGCACCGAGATCAGTCCCAGTGCCGCGGAGCGCTTGATCAGGTCACGGCGGCCGATGCCCTCACCAGTGGATCCCATGCTCATGTCCTCGCCTTCGTCAGAAGTGTGAAGGAGGCCGAGACTCGGCGAATGCCCGTGGTCACCGCACATACGGACGTCACCGCAGCTCCCGCCACCCCCCGGTCCGGTGCCGCTCGTAACGCGATGATCCGGACGAGGCACAGGTATAGTCCACTTCCGTTCATGTGAGCAAGATCATGCACACGGTTGTCCGTCAGCTTTTCCGAGTTGAGACCTCCCCGAAACCTGGACCGGGCCGGAAAAAGCGGAAGGGCCGTACCCCCTTGACGGGGATACGGCCCTTTGGTGCCGCTACGGAGCTCAGCCTCGGATGAGGTTGCGGAGCACGTACTGCATGATGCCGCCGTTGCGGTAGTAGTCCGCCTCACCGGGGGTGTCGATGCGGACGACCGCGTCGAACTCCACACCGGTGTCGGTGGTGACCTTGACGGTGCGCGGGGTGGTGCCGTTGTTCAGCTCCTCCACACCGGTGAAGGAGAAGGTCTCCTCGCCGGTGAGGCCCAGCGAGGCCGCCGAGGCGCCCTCCGGGAACTGGAGCGGGAGCACGCCCATGCCGATCAGGTTCGAGCGGTGGATGCGCTCGTAGGACTCGGCGATGACGGCCTTGACGCCGAGCAGCGCGGTGCCCTTGGCGGCCCAGTCGCGGGACGAGCCCGAGCCGTACTCCTTGCCCGCCAGGATGACCAGCGGGATGCCGGCGGCCTGGTAGTTCTGGGAGGCGTCGTAGATGAAGGAGACCGGCGCGCCCTCGACCGTGAAGTCGCGGGTGAAGCCGCCCTCGGTGCCCGGCGCGATCTGGTTGCGCAGGCGGATGTTGGCGAAGGTACCGCGGATCATGACCTCGTGGTTGCCGCGGCGGGAACCGTACGAGTTGAAGTCGCGGCGCTCGACGCCGTGCTCGGTGAGGTACTTGCCGGCCGGGGTGTCGGCCTTGATCGCACCGGCCGGGGAGATGTGGTCGGTGGTGACCGAGTCGCCCAGCTTCGCCAGCACGCGCGCGCCGGCGATGTCGGAGACCGGGGTGGTCTCCATCGTCATGCCCTCGAAGTAAGGGGGCTTGCGGACGTAGGTGGACTGCGGGTCCCACTCGAAGGTGTTGCCGGTCGGGATCGACAGCGCCTGCCACTGGGCGTCGCCCGCGAAGACGTCCTGGTAGGACTTGCTGAACATGTCCTCGCCGATGGCGTTCGCCACGACGTCGTTGACCTCGGCCTCGGACGGCCAGATGTCCTGGAGGAAGACCGGCTTGCCCTCGGTGTCGGTGCCGATGGCGTCCTTGGTGATGTCCACCTTCATGGAGCCCGCGATGGCGTACGCGACGACCAGCGGCGGGGAGGCCAGGTAGTTCATCTTGACGTCGGGGTTGATCCGGCCCTCGAAGTTGCGGTTGCCGGAGAGCACCGAGGTGACCGCGAGGTCGTGCTCGTTGATCGCCTTCGAGATCTCCTCGTCCAGCGGACCGGAGTTGCCGATGCAGGTGGTGCAGCCGTACCCGACGAGGTTGAAGCCCATCTTGTCCAGGTACGGGGTCAGGCCGGCCTTGTCGAAGTAGTCGGTGACGACCTTCGAGCCCGGGGCCAGGGTGGTCTTGACCCACGGCTTGCGGGACAGGCCCTTCTCGACCGCCTTCTTGGCCACGAGCGCCGCGGCGACCATGACGTAGGGGTTCGAGGTGTTGGTGCAGGAGGTGATCGCGGCGACGGTGACGGCGCCGTGGTCGATCTCGAAGGAGGTGCCGTCGGCCAGGGTGACCTGGGTCGGGCGGGTCGGCACGCCGTTGGCGGCGGCCGGGGCGTCGGAGGCCGGGAAGGACTCCTTGCCCGCCTCGTCGTCGTCCTCGACGTAGTTGCGCACGTCCAGGGCGAACTGCTGGGAGGCGTTCGCCAGGATGATGCGGTCCTGCGGGCGCTTCGGACCGGCGATGGAGGGGACGACCGTGGAGAGGTCGAGCTCCAGCTTCTCGGAGAAGTCCGGCTCGGCGGCCGGGTCCAGCCACAGGCCCTGCTCCTTGGCGTACGCCTCGACCAGGGCGACCTGCTGGGCGTCGCGGCCCGTCAGGCGCAGGTACTTCAGCGTCTCGTCGTCGATCGGGAAGATCGCGGCGGTGGAGCCGAACTCCGGCGACATGTTGCCGATGGTGGCGCGGTTCGCGAGCGAGGTGGCGGCGACGCCCTCACCGTAGAACTCGACGAACTTGCCGACGACGCCGTGCTTGCGCAGCATCTCGGTGATCGTCAGCACCAGGTCGGTGGCGGTGGTGCCGGTCGGCAGCTCGCCGGTCAGCTTGAAGCCCACGACGCGCGGGATCAGCATGGAGACCGGCTGGCCGAGCATCGCGGCCTCGGCCTCGATGCCGCCGACGCCCCAGCCCAGCACGCCCAGGCCGTTGACCATGGTGGTGTGCGAGTCGGTGCCGACGAGGGTGTCGGGGTACGCCTGGCCACCCCGGACCATGACGGTGCGGGCCAGGTGCTCGATGTTGACCTGGTGGACGATGCCGGTGCCCGGGGGGACGACCTTGAAGTCGTCGAAGGCGGTCTGGCCCCAGCGCAGGAACTGGTAGCGCTCCTTGTTGCGGCCGTACTCCAGCTCGACGTTCTGCGCGAAGGCGTCCTTCGTGCCGAACTTGTCGGCGATGACCGAGTGGTCGATGACCATCTCGGCGGGCGAGAGCGGGTTGATCTTCGCCGGGTCGCCGCCGAGGGCCTTCACGGCCTCGCGCATGGTGGCGAGGTCCACGACGCAGGGGACGCCGGTGAAGTCCTGCATGATCACGCGGGCCGGCGTGAACTGGATCTCCTCGCTGGGCTGGGCCTGCGAGTCCCAGTTCCCGAGCGACCGGATGTGGTCGGCGGTGATGTTCGCGCCGTCCTCGGTGCGGAGCAGGTTCTCCAGCAGCACCTTCAGGCTGTAGGGAAGGCGGGCAGCGCCCTCAACCTTGTCCAGCCGGAAGATCTCGTACGACTCGTCGCCCACCTGCAGCGTGCTGCGGGCGTCGAAGCTGTTCGCCGACACGACAGTCTCCTTCATGCATGAAATTCGCGCGTATTACCGCAATCCTGCCGCCACGCCCTGTGGCCAATCCGCTAAGGTAAGGCTAAGTTAGGTGAGCCTTACCAGCAGGGGCGGCTGCGGTACGCCTTCGGCAGATATCTCGATGTCGAGATAACTCTAGTGCATTGCCGCGCCCTGGTCATGCACGGCATGGGCCAGATCACAGCGGCGGCGTGCCCGCGGCCGAGCGCGGAGGCGTGCGCGAGGACGTGCGTACGGTCAGCGCGGCCGGGACGGTCAGCTGGCCGGGCTCCGCTCCGTGCGGGGATTCGAGCAGCGCGACCAGCGCGGCGACGGCGCTCTCCCCGATCACCTCCGGGCGCAGGGTCACGGTGCTCACCGGAGGGTCGCCCGCCGCGTACGAGGGGTCCTCGCTCGCGCAGACGAGCAGCAGCTCGTGCGGTATCCGCAGCCCGTGCCGGGCGGCGGCGGCCAGCACCTGGCGGCCGCCGGGGTCGTACACGCAGTACACGGCGTCGGGGCGGGGGCGGCCGGGCCCGGCGAACACGGGGTCGAAGGCGTGGCCCGGGGTGTCCTCGGGGTCGAAGGGGACCACCAGCGGCTCCGCCCCGCGCTCGGCGCACCAGCGGGTGTAGGCCGAGGTGACGGCTTCCGTGTAGTACTCGCGGCCGTACGCCGAGTGCAGCGCGATCCGCGTGGCCCCGGCGGCCGCGAGGTGGTCGAGGACCTCGCGGGTGGCGACCTCGTGGTCGTTGTCCACCCACACGTCCTCGGGCCGCGGCTCCGGGGGCCGGCCGTCGAAGACCACCGGCAGGCCGCGGGCCCGCAGGGCGCGGAGCACCGGATCGCCGGCCGGGCTGTCGAGGAGCAGCATCCCGTCGACGGCGAGGTCGTGCCACAGCGGCTCGGCGCCGCGGTCGGCGGGCAGCAGGGTGAGGGCGTAGCCGCGGGCGTGGGCGGCCGCGGTGGCGGCGGTCAGCAGCCGGGAGAAGTAGGCGATCTCGACGTAGTTCCAGGCCGAGCCCGCGTACGTGGTGACGGCGAGGCCGAGCGTACGGGTGCGGGGGCCGCGGCGGGCGCTGTAGCCGAGGGCGGCCGCCACCTCGCGGACCCGGCGGCGGGTGGACTCGCCGACGCGGCCGGTGCCGCCCAGCGCGTGGGAGACGGTCGCGGTGGAGACCTCCGCGGCGCGCGCGATGTCGGCGATGGTCGGTCCGGGGCCGGGCACGGGGTCATCGTACGGACGGCGGTGCGGATTTCGTCGGCCGCGGCGGGTTCTGGTTAAGGGGTTAATCAAACAGTGTCCTGGCCACACCGACGTTTGGAGTGGCCATGACCTCTGCTTCCTTCTCTTCCCCCCTGTCCCGGCGGGGCCTCCTCGGGGCCGTCGGGGCGGCGGGTGCGGCCGGTCTGCTGGGCGCGGGGCCGGCGGCCGCGGCCACCGCCACCGCCTCCGCCACCGCCACCGCCACCGCCTCCGGCGGGCGCGGCTCGGCCGCCCTGGTGATCCACAACGCCCGGGTGTTCACCGGGACCACGGGCGGCGGGGCGCCGGTCGAGGCGGTCGCGGTCGGCCGGGACGGGAAGATCCTGGCCACCGGGAGCGGTTCGGCGGTGCGCCGGCACGTCGGGCGGGACACCGAGGTCGTCGACGCGCGCGGGAACACCGTGATGAGCGGCATCCACGACGGCCACCTGCACCCGCTGGGCGCCGGCGACCGGTCCCTGCGGCCCTCGCTGGAGGGGGCGGAGACCACGCTGCCCGAGCTGCGGGAGCTGCTGGCAGGCTTCCTCGCCGACACCGGGGGCGCGGACGCGGAGCCGGACCGCTGGCTGGTGGTGGAGGACTGGAACCCGGTCGGGCTGCTGCCGACCGGGAGCGTGCCGCACCACTCGATGCTGGACGCGCTGGCGACCCGCAGACCGGTCGCGCTGGTCGGCGGCGACGGGCACAACCTCTGGGTCAACCGGCGGGCCCTGGACATCGCCGGGATCACCGCGGCCACCCCGGACCCGGTCGGCGGCCGGATCGTGAAGGGTCCGGACGGGCAGCCGACGGGTGTCCTGAAGGACGACGCGCAGGACCTGGTGAAGCGGCACATTCCGGAGCCCTCCCGGGCCGAACTGGTCGCGGCCTGCGCGAAGGTGCTGGAGCTGGCGGCGGCGTCCGGGGTCACCACGATGATGGACGCCCTCGTCGGGCGGCACGAGCTGGAGCTCTACCAGGCCCTGGCGGCGGCGGGGAAGCTGCCGCAGCGGATCGTGCCGGCGATCCGGCTCGACGCCGGCCAGACCAAGGACCCGGCGGCCGCACTGGCGTACGCGCGCGGGTTGCGCAAGGAGTTCGAGGGGGTGCGGGGCCTGCGGTTCGGGATGGTCAAGGTGTTCCTGGACGGGGTCATCGAGTACCCGGCGCAGACGGCCGCGCTGCTGGAGCCGTACCTGGACGGGAACGGGAAGCCGACGGCGAACCGGGGCGAGCTCTACACCTCGGCGGCCGACTACGGCCGGCTGACGGCGGCGTTCAACAAGGCCGGCTGGCAGTTGCACGCCCACGGGCTCGGGGACCGGGCGGTACGGACCGCTTTGGACGGGTACGCGTACGCCCACCGGGTGACCGGGCAGCGGGACGCGCGCAACGCGATCGCCCACCTGCAGATCGTGGACCCGGCGGACCTGCGGCGGTTCGCGCAGCTGGGCGTCGCGGCGTGCATGCAGCTCCAGTGGGCGGCGCAGGACACCTGGACGATGGACGCGCTGCTCCCGTACATCGGCCCGGAGCGCCACCGGTGGATGTACCCGGCGCGCAGCCTGGAGCGGGCGGGGGCCCGGCTGACGGGTGGCTCGGACTGGCCGGTCGACGCGCTCCAGGTGTGGAACCAGCTGCGGACCGCGATCGACCGGCAGGGCGCGTACGGGACGGGCGAGCTGTACCGGGAGCTGGAGGGACTGAGCCGGAACTCGGTGCTGCGGATGCACACGGCCGGGACGGCGTGGCAGCTGCGGCAGGAGGGGCTGACGGGGACGGTGGAGCCGGGCAAGGCGGCGGACCTGGTGCTGCTGGACCGGGATGTGACCCGCTGTCCGGTGGCCGACATCAGCGGAACCGGCGTACGGATGACCCTGGTCGGCGGCCGGGTGGTGCACGACGCCGGGTCGGCGGCGGGCCGCGCCGCGGCGGCCCGGGCGGCCCGCGCGGGGTCCGGACCGCGCCCGGCGGCGTACGCGGCGGTGCACGGCGGCCGCCACCACGCGTGCGGCCACTAACCGGCACAATGAGCTGGATGTCCGTAATAGGAGTGATGTGTTGGGAGACGGGTGGACCTGACGGTCGGTAACACCCGTCTGCCACACCCGACGCAGGCGACATCTCATATCTGAGATACGGTGCACCCATGGCAGACGACTACCTCGTACGCATCGGCAAGCTCATCCGTGACGCCCGGCAGCACCGGGGCTGGACGCAGAGTCAACTCGCGGACGCACTCGGCACCAGCCAGAGCGCCGTGAACCGGATCGAGCGCGGCAACCAGAACATCAGCCTTGAGATGATCGCCCGAATCGGTGAAGCTCTCGACAGCGAGATCGTCTCTCTGGGCTACGCCGGCCCGATGCACCTGCGGGTCGTCGGCGGCCGCCGGCTGTCCGGCGCCATCGACGTCAAGACGAGCAAGAACGCCTGCGTGGCACTGCTGTGCGCCTCGCTGCTCAACAAGGGCCGTACGGTGCTGCGCCGGGTCGCCCGCATCGAGGAGGTCTACCGGCTCCTCGAAGTCCTGAACTCCATCGGCGTCCGCACCCGCTGGATCAACGAGGGCGTGGACCTGGAGATCGTCCCGCCGGCCCGCCTCGACATGGACGCCATGGACGCGGACGCGGCCCGGCGGACCCGGAGCATCATCATGTTCCTGGGTCCGCTGCTGCACCGGATGGACCAGTTCCGCCTGCCGTACGCCGGCGGCTGCGACCTCGGTACCCGCACCATCGAGCCGCACATGATCGCGCTGCGCCGCTTCGGCCTGGACATCACGGCGACCGAGGGCATCTACCACGCGAAGGTCGAGGCGGGGGTCTCCCCCGGCCGCCCGATCGTGCTGACCGAGCGCGGGGACACGGTCACCGAGAACGCGCTGCTGGCCGCCGCCCGGCACGACGGCGCCACCGTCATCCGCAACGCCTCCTCCAACTATATGGTCCAGGACCTGTGCTTCTTCCTGGAGGCGCTCGGCGTACGGGTGGACGGCATCGGCACGACGACGCTGACCGTCCACGGCGTCCCGAACATCGACGTGGACGTGGACTACTCCCCCTCCGAGGACCCGGTCGAGGCGATGA
This sequence comes from Streptomyces sp. WM6372, assembly GCF_001279655.1. NCBI lineage: Bacteria > Bacillati > Actinomycetota > Actinomycetes > Kitasatosporales > Streptomycetaceae > Streptomyces > Streptomyces sp. WM6372. The sequence goes on from NZ_LGDB01000191.1 coordinate 37,674, forward strand.
GCCTGGTCGCCGCCGCGGTGGTCACGGAGTCGGAGCTGACGATCCGCCGGGTCCCGATCGAGTTCATGGAGATCGAGCTCGCGGTGCTGGAGGAGATGGGCCTCGACCACGACCGCTCGGCGGAGTACACGGCGGACAACGGCCGTACCCGCCTGGTCGACCTGACGGTCCGCCCCTCGAAGCTCGAAGCCCCGATCGACAAGATCCACCCGATGCCGTTCCCCGGGCTGAACATCGACAACGTCCCGTTCTTCGCGGCCATCGCGGCCTCGGCCCAGGGCCAGACGCTGATCCACGACTGGGTGTACGACAACCGGGCCATCTACCTGACGGACCTCAACCGCCTCGGCGGCCGCCTCCAGCTCCTGGACCCCCACCGCGTCCTGGTCGAGGGCCCGACGCGCTGGCGCGCGGCGGAGATGATGTGCCCGCCGGCCCTCCGCCCGGCGGTGGTCGTCCTGCTGGCGATGATGGCGGCGGAAGGCACCTCGGTCCTGCGCAACGTCTACGTCATCAACCGCGGTTACGAAGAACTCGCGGAACGCCTCAACTCGGTGGGTGCCCAGATCGAGATCTTCAGGGACATCTAGTCCGCGCCCGGCTCGTGCCCCGGAGCCCCGCCGTTGCCCCGCTCGGGGGAACGGCGGGGCTCCGGCGCGTCGACCTCGCCGTCGCCCTCGCCCCGTACGCCCGCGATGGCCTCGCCGGCCGGGAAGAAGTTCGGCCGGGTACCGCGAGGCCCTCGACCGGGACGAGGACGGCATCGCCTGCGACGAGCAGCCGGTCGCACGCGGACGCCTGCCGGGCGGCTGGATCGCGCCGGTCGGCGCCGGCGTCCACGGCGTCGCAGCCGCCGGACGTGCAGAATCGGGGCCGTCGGTACGGTGTCGAGGGGGCGGCCATGGCAGTGGAAACACGGACGGACGGCGGAACCGGTGGTACGGAGGTTCCCGCGCTCGCGGGGGTCCCGCTGCTCGGTTCCCTCTTCGACCTGAGATCGGACTCGCTCGGGACCTACCTGCGCGCCCAGCAGCGGCACGGCGACGTCGTACGGATAACCGCCGGGCCGCCCGGGCTGCGCGCCGAGCTCTACTGCGTCTTCTCCGCGGAGGGCGCGCAGCAGGTCCTGGCCGCGGAGTCGGCCAACTTCCGCAAGGACAACGCCTTCTACCAGGAGCTCCGGGACTCCTTCGGGAACGGTCTGCTGACCAGCCAGGACGAGGACTACATGCGCCAGCGGCGGCTGGTCCAGCCGCTGTTCACCAAGCGCCGGGTGGACGGCTACGCCGGCGCCGTCGCCGCCGAGACCCGGGCCGTCGTCGAGGGCTGGGAGCTGGCTCCGGGCTCCGTGATCGACGTCGGCGAGGAGATGATGCGGCTCGCCCTGCGCGCGGTCGCCCGCATCCTGTTCGGTACCGACGTGGAGGCCACGGTCGACGTCGTCGACCGGTGTTTTCCGGTCATCACGGAGTACGTGCTGCGCCGCGGCTACTCCCCCGCCAACATCCCGCGCAGCTGGCCCACTCCGGGCAACAAGCGGGCCGCCGCCGCGATGGACGAGCTGTACGCGGTCTGCGACAGGATCATCGCCGAGCGGCGCAGCGGGACCGCGGCCGGGGGCGAGGACCTGCTGAGCCTGCTCGCCGCCGCCACGAGCACGGACGACGGTGAGTTCGACGCCGCCGAACTGCGCGACCAGGTACTGATCTTCCTGCTCGCCGGGCACGAGACGACCGCCACCTCGCTCGCCTTCTCCCTGCACCTGCTGGCCCGCCACCCCGAGCAGCAGGCGCGGGCCCGCGAGGAGATCTCCCGCGTCCTGGGCGACCGTCCGCCGGAGGCCGCCGACCTGGACCGGCTCCCGTACCTCACGCAGGTCCTCAAGGAGGCGATGCGGCTCTACCCGGCGGCCCCGGTGATCGGCCGCGGCTCGGTCGCGGCCACCGAGGTGGGGGGCCGGACCATCCCGGCGGGCTCGGACGTGATCCTGGCGCCGTGGGTGACGCACCGCCACCCCCGCTACTGGCCGGATCCGGACCGCTTCGACCCGGACCGCTTCACCCCGGAGGCGGAGGCCGGCCGCCCCCGCTACGCCTGGTTCCCGTTCGGCGGCGGCCCGCGCGCCTGCATCGGGCAGCACTTCTCGATGCTGGAGTCGGTGATCGCGCTGGCGATGATCCTGCGGACCTGCTCGTTCGAGGCCGTGGACACCGAGATACCGGTCAGCGCCGGAATCACCCTGCGGGCGGACGGCCCGATCCGCTGCCGCATCCGGCACGCGACCCGGTGACCCGGTGACCCGCTAGACGGCGGCCGGTGTGTGGTTGCCCTTGAGGCGTTCCAGGTCCGAGGGGCGGACCTGGATCGCGAACAGCGCGATGACCGCCGCGATGAGGGCGAAGCAGGCCGCGACGATGAACGCGGCGCTCACGCCGGAGGTGAGCACCTGGTCGCCCCACGGGTCCGGCAGCCGGCCGGTCCGCAGGAACATGGCCTTCTGGGCCGGATCGGCCTGGCTCAGGAAGGCCGGGACCTGGTCGTGCGCCTCGTTGCGGCTGGCCGTGCCGAAGACGGTGACCAGGATGGACAGGCCGAGCGATCCGCCCACCTGCTGCGTCGTGTTGAGCAGGCCGGAGGCCGCGCCCGACTCCCGGTCGGCGACGTTGGACAGGGCCATCAGGGTCAGCGAGACGAACTGCATGCCCATGCCGAGGCTGAACACGAGCATCGGGCCCAGGATGCTGCCGAGGTACGTGGAGTGGATGTCGGTCTGCGTCAGCCAGGCCAGGCCGGCCGCCGAGCACAGCGCGCCCGTCACCATGAAGGGTTTCGGCCCGAACTTCGGCAGCAGCTGGGAGGTGATCCCCGCGCCGACGGCGATGACGGCGCTCACCGGCAGGAAGGCGAGGCCCGCCTCCAGCGGGCTGAACCCCAGCACGTTCTGCACGAACAGGGTCAGGAAGAAGAACATGCCGAACATGGCGCAGGCGAGGAAGAGCATGATCCCGTAGGAGCCGGCCCGGTTGCGGTCGGCGAACATGTGCAGCGGCGTGATCGGCTGTGGCGAACGCCGCTCGTTGAGGAAGAACAGCAGGAGCAGGACCACGGCCGCCCCAAAGGAACCGAGGGTGATCGGGTCGGTCCAGCCCTCCTCGGCGGCGCGGATGAAGCCGTAGACGAGCGAGACCATGCCCAGGGTGGACAGCAGTGCGCCGGCGAGGTCGAAGTGTCCGGGGTGGCGTTCGGATTCGCGGATGACCCGCCTGGCCATGAAGGCGATGGCCAAGGCGATGGGGACGTTGACGAAGAGCACCCAGCGCCAGCTGAGCCATTCGACGAGGATGCCGCCGGCCAGCAGTCCGATCGCGCCGCCGCCCGCCGAGACCGCGGCGAACACGCCGAACGCCCGGTTGCGGGCCGGGCCTTCGCGGAAGGTGGTGGAGATCAGCGCCAGCGCGGTCGGGGAGGCGATGGCGGCGCCGACGCCCTGGAGGGCCCGGGCGCCCATCAGCTGGCCCTCGTTCTGCGCGAGTCCGCCCAGCATCGAGGCCAGGCCGAAGAGCAGCACGCCGGAGATGAACACGCGCTTGCGGCCGAGGATGTCGCCGGTGCGTCCGCCGAGCAGGAGCAGTCCGCCGAAGGTGAGGGTATAGGCGTTGACGACCCAGGACAGGCTCTCGGTGGAGAAGCCGAGGGCCGTCTGGATGTGCGGGAGCGCGATGTTCACGATGGTGATGTCGAGAACGACCATGAGCTGGCAGGACGCGATGACGAACAGCGCGAGCCCGTTGCCGCTTCCTCGGACCTTGCCGTCGGTCCCGTTGCTGATCGGCGTTGCGTTCCCATCCACCTTTTCGACGCTAAACCTGGAGCGGGGGGTACACCACTCGAATGGGCTAGGCTGCATGACATGTACAGTGTGCCATTTCACATGACACACTGCGGATCATGGATGACTTCCTCAGGCTCTCCGCGAGCACCGGCCGCTTCACCTACGGCGCCCCGCGCGCGTTCTCCTTCGGGGACGACGGCCGGCTGCTCTGGTTCCTCCGCTCCACCGGCCCCACCGACGCCTTCGACAGCCTCTGGGTCCTGGACACCGCCACCGGCGCCGAGACCCGGCTCGCCGACCCGCGCGAACTGTCCCCCGAGCCGGGCGCCCTGCCGGCCGCCGAGCGCCGGCTGCGGGAGCGGACCCGGCTCGTGGCCGCCGGAATCGGCTCGTACGCGCTCTCCGGCGACGGCCGCAGCGCGGTGTTCCCACTGCACGGGCGGCTGTACCAGGTGGGTTACGAGAGGTCCGGCGAGGGGACCGCCAAGCCGGCCGAGGAGATCCCGGCCGCCGGGCCCGCCCTCGATCCCCGCCCCAACACCGACGGCTCCCGCACCGCTTACGTCACCGGCGACGCCCTGCACACCTCCCCCGGCGGCCGGATCAGCCCGGACGACGGAGCCCGCTGGGGCCTCGCGGAGTTCGCCGCCGCCGAGGAGCTGGACCGGGACCGGGGCCATTGGTGGTCCCCCGACGGGCAGACCCTGCTGGCCGCCCGCGTGGACGAATCCGGCCTCCAGCGGCGCCACTTCGCCGACCCCGCGCGTCCCGAGCTCCCGGCCGAGGACTTCGCGTACCCCGAGGCGGGCGGCCCCAACGCCGAGGTCCAGCTGTGGGTGCTCCGCCCGGACGGCGCCCGGGTCCGGCTCGACTGGGACGCGGCCGCGTACCCGTACGTCTCCGACGCCGACTGGGAGTCGGAGACGGAGATCCTGCTGACCGTCCAGGACCGGCTCCAGCAGAACGTGCTGCTGCTCACCGCCGACCCGGCCACCGGCCGTACCCGGGAGCTGTCACGTACCGTGCACCCGCACTGGGTCGACCCGCTGCCCGGCACCCCGGCCCGGCTCGCCGACGGGCGGATGCTCACCGCCGCCGACACTCCGGGCGGCGCCGCCCGCGGCCTCGCCCTCGACGGGGAACCGCTGACCGGGAACGGGATCCAGGTCCGCGGGGTGGCCGGGGTCCACCAGGACCGGCTGCTGATCGAGGCCGGGCTGCGCGACCCCGCCGAGCAGCAGGTGCTGCTCCTCGACCCCGCGACGGGGAACCTGACCCCGCTCGCCGACGGACCCGGCGTGCACTCCGTCCGCGCCTCGGCCGGGACGCTGCTGCTGACCAGCGCCGACGCCGACGGGATCCGGCGCATCGTACGCACCCCCGACGGGCGCGAGTTCGTACCCGGCGACCTGTCCGCGCCGCTGCCGTACCGGGTGGTCCCGGTGCTGGAGCGGGTCACCGAGCACGGCATCCCCACCGCGCTCGTGCTCCCCCGCGGCCATGTCCCCGGCCGGCGGCTGCCCGTGCTGATGGACAGCTACGGCGGCCCCGGCTACCAGGACGTCTGCGCCGAGCCGCGCCGCTGGCAGCAGCGCCAGTGGTGGGCCGACCGGGGCTTCGCGGTGGTGACCGTCGACAACCGCGGGACCTCGTACGTCTCGCCCGACTTCACCCACGCCGTGTACCGCGGGTTCTCCGAAGTCACCCTGGACGACCAGGTCGCGGCCCTGCACGCGCTCGCCGCCCGCCACGGCGACCTGGACCTCGGCCGGGTCGGGGTGCGCGGCTGGTCGTACGGCGGCTACCTCTCCGCGATGGCGGTGCTGCGCCGCCCGGACGTCTTCCACGCGGCGGCCGCCGGGGCCGCGCCGACGGACTTCCGCCACTACGACACGGCGTACACCGAGCGGTACCTGGGCCTCCCCCAGGACCACCCGGACGTCTACGAGCGGGACTCCCTGATCCCCGACGCCCCGGGCCTGTCCCGGCCGCTCCTGCTGATCACGGGCCTGGCCGACGACAACGTCCACCCCTCGCACACCCTGCGCCTCTCGCAGGCGCTGACGGACGCGGGCCGCCCCCACCAGCTCCTGGCCCTCCCCGGGGTCACGCACATGACCCCGAACGGGACCCGGGAGAAGATCGCGGCGCTGGAGCTGGAGTTCTTCCGCCGCGAACTGGCCTAACCGGCAGAGAGCCCGGTCGCGAAGGCGAGGATCGCGGGCGCCGCCTCGTGCAGGCTCGCGAAGTGGCGGTGCACCCCGTCCACCGGGGTCGGGGTGTTGACCCCCCACACCGTCATGCCGGCCCGCAGCCCGGACTCGACGCCTGCCGGCGCGTCCTCGATGACCAGGCAGTCCTGCGGCCCGGCACCGAGGCGCTCCGCGGCCAGCAGGTAGGGGACCGGCGACGGCTTGCCCTCGGGGACGGCGGCGGCGTCGACGAGTACGCCCGGTACCGGCAGTCCGGTCCGCGCGAACCGCCCGCGCACCCGGTGCTCGTAGTTCGAGGTCACCAGCGCCCAGCCTCCCGCGGGCAGGCCGGACAGCAGCTCCGGCGCACCGGGGAAGGCGGCGTAGGCACCGGAGCGGACGTCTTCGTCCTCCAGTTCGTGCAGCGCGGCGAGGCAGGCCCGCGGGTCGTGTCCGGGCGCCACTTCGGCGAAGGTCTCCATGGGACGGGTCCGCAGCGCCACGCGGTGGACCGCGTCGGGGTCCAGTCCGTACCGTGCCGCCCAGGTCGCCCAGACCCGGCGCTGGTTGGCCGCCGCGTCGATCAACGTGCCGTCGACGTCGAAGAGGACGAACTTCGCGGGGCCCGGCCGGGTGATTTCGCTGGTCACGCCGTGATCATGCCATCGGCCCGTCGGGCGGTCCGCCGCGGGGGCACCCCCGGACGCCCCCTGCCCCCCGGGCATCCGGAACAGCGGAGGGCCCCGGAGCCGATCGTGTCGGCGCCGGGGCCCTCCTTCTTCTTCCCCTGGATCCCCGTCAGTCACCGGGGAAGTGGCAGGCCACCTCGCGGGAGGCGGCGATCCGCAGCAGCGGGCGGTCCGTGCGGCAGACCTCCTGCGCCTTCGGACAGCGCGGGTGGAACGTGCAGCCCGGGGGCGGGGCGGCCGGGCTCGGCGGGTCGCCGAGCAGCACGATCCGCTCGCGCCGCCGCTCGGCCGCCGGGTCCGGCAGCGGTACGGCGGAGAGCAGCGCCCGGGTGTACGGGTGCTGAGGGTTCTCGTACAGGGCGCGCTTCTCGCCGATCTCGACGATCCGGCCGAGGTACATGACGGCGACCCGGTCGCTGACCCGTTTCACCACGGACAGGTCGTGCGCGATGAACACGTACGCCAGGCCCAGTTCGCGGCGCAGCCGTTCCATCAGGTTGACGATCTGCGCCTGGACGGAGACGTCGAGGGCGGAGACCGGCTCGTCGGCGACGATCAGCCGGGGGCTGGTGGCCAGGGAGCGGGCGATCCCGATGCGCTGGGCCTGGCCGCCGGAGAACTCGTGCGGGTAGCGGTCGATGTGTTCCGGGATCAGCCCGACCAGGTCCATCAGCTCGGCCGCCCGGCGGCGCGCGTCGGAGGCCGACCAGCCCTGCACGAGCAGCGGGTCGGAGATGATCCGGGCCACCGTCTGGCGGGGGTTGAGGGAGGAGTGCGGGTCCTGGAAGACCATCTGGAGGTGGCGCCGGTGCGGGCGCAGGCCGCGCTGCGAGAGCCTCGTGATGTCCTGTCCGTCGAACGTGATGCTGCCGGAGGTGGGTTCCAGCAGCCGGACGAGCATCCGGCCGGTGGTGGACTTCCCGCAGCCCGACTCCCCGACCAGGCCGAGGGTTTCGCCCGCCGCGAGGTCGAAGGAGACCCCGTCGACGGCGCGCACGGGCGCCCCCCGGCGCCCGGACGCGGTGCGTCTACCGGGGAAGGCCATGGTCAGGTCGCGTACGGAGAGCAGCGGCCCGGGCGGGGCCGGCTCCTTCCCGGCCCCCTCCGCGCGTGCGGTGGTGTCCGGGGGACGGGCCTCTACGGTCATCGGGTCGCCTCCGGAGCACGCGTCGGGGTCGGTACGGAGTCGGCGGACGCGACGGGCCCGGCGGGCCCGGCGGACGCGGCGGGCCCGGCGGCGGCCACCGCGCCGGACGCCGGGGACACCGGGGCGCCGGCCCCCGCGAAATGACAGGCGGCGGTGCGCGGGCCCGCGCCCTGGGGCAACAGCTCGGGGCGCTCGCCGTCGCAGCGGCCGCGCTGCTCCGGCGTGGCCGCGGCGGCGAGACCGCAGCGCGGGGCGAACGCGCACCCCGGGGCGGGCGTGAGCAGGGAGGGCGGGGAGCCGGGGATCGCCCGCAGCGGATCGTCGTCGGCGTCGTCCAGGCGGGGCAGCGAGTCGAGCAGGCCCCGGGTGTAGGGGTGCGCCGGGTCGGCGAACAGCTCGTCGACCCCGGCCTGTTCGGCGGCCCGGCCGCCGTACATGACCAGTACCTCGTGGGCGACGCGGGCGACGACCCCCAGGTCGTGGGTGATCATCACGACGCCGAGGCCGCGCTCCTGCTGGAGCCGGGCGATGAGTTCCAGGATCTGCGCCTGCACGGTCACGTCGAGGGCCGTGGTGGGCTCGTCGGCGATCAGCAGATCGGGTTCGCAGGCCAGGGCCATGGCGATCATCGCGCGCTGGCGCATGCCGCCGGAGAACTGGTGCGGGTACTCCCCGGCCCTGCGGGCCGGTTCCGGGATGCCGACCTCGCCGAGCATGTCGACGGCCCGCTTGCGGGCGGCGGCCCGGCCGGCCTTGAAGTGCACGCGGAAGTGCTCGGCGATCTGCTCGCCGACCGTGTAGTAGGGGTGCAGGCTCGACAGCGGGTCCTGGAAGATCATGGCCATCTTCCGGCCGCGCAGCCGGGACAGCGCCTTCTCGGACATCCCGGTGAGCTCCTGCCCGGCGAGGGCGATGGAGCCGCCGACCTCGGCGCCCCGGTGCAGGCCCATGACGGCGAGCGAGGTGACGGACTTGCCGGATCCGGATTCGCCGACGATGCCGAGGGTCCGCCCGGCCTCGACGGTGAAGCCGAGCGAGTCGACGGCCCGTACGGTGCCGCGCGGGGTGGCGAAGGTGACGTGCAGGTCGCGTACGGCGAGGAGCGGGGCCTCGGCGCGCGGGGCGCCGGGGAGCGGGGCGCCGGGGAGCCGGGCCTCGGGGGGAACGGCCATCAGTACCTCACCCTCGGGTCGATGACGGCGTACAGGAGGTCGACGACGAGGTTGGCGACGACGATGAAGAAGGCGGCGAGCAGCGTGACCCCGAGGACCACCGGCTGGTCCGAGCTGACCAGTGCCCCGTAGAACAGCCTCCCGATGCCCGGGAGTCCGAAGATGGACTCGGTGATGACGGCGCCGGCGAGCAGCCCGCCGAGGTCCATGCCGAAGATGGTGAGGATCGGGGTCATCCCGGAGCGCAGGCCGTGCTTGACGACGACCGTGCGCTCGGGCATGCCCTTGGCGCGGGCGGTACGGATGTACGGCTCGGCCATCGCCTCGATCATCGAGCCGCGGCTCTGGCGGGCGTACATGGCCGCGTACAGCAGGGCGAGCGCGGTCCACGGCAGCAGCAGGTTGGCCGCCCAGGCGAGCGGATTGTCGGTGAAGGCCTGGTAGGTGGGGTAGGGCAGGAGCCCGGCGACCCGGATGACCCCGTAGATGAGCATCACGGAGGTGAAGTAGACGGGCAGCGAGGCGGCGGCGACGGCGCCGACCATCAGGGCCTTGTCGGTGGCGGTGTCCTTGCGCAGGGCGGCGGTCACCCCGGCGCCGAGGCCGAGCACCAGCCACAGCGCGGCGGCGCCGACGGCGAGGGAGGCGGAGACCGGGAGGCGGTCCATCAGCAGGTCCCACACGGGCAGGGAGTTCTCGTAGGAGTAGCCCAGGCACGGGAAGTCGCACTGGACGGCGTACTGGCCGGTGCCGAGGGTGCGGCCGGTGAAGATGCCGGTGAGGAAGTCCGCGAACTGCCGCCACACCGGCTGGTCCAGGCCGAGGTACGCCCGTACGTCGGCCAGCCGTTCGGCGCTGCAGGTCTTGCCGCAGGCGGCCGCGGCCGGGTCGGAGGGCAGGACGTAGAAGATGAGGAAGGTCACGGCGGCGATGGCGAGCAGGACGCCCGCGAGGGCGAGCAGCCGGCGCGCGAGGTAGAGGATCACGTGCGGCCGCCCCTCGGGTCGAGGATGTCGCGCAGGGCGTCGCCGAGCAGGGTGAAGGCGAGTACCGCGAGGAAGAGGAAGGTGCTCGGGATGACGAAGTACATGGGGTCGGTCTCGTAGAAGGCGACGGACTCGGCGATCATCTGGCCCCAGGACGGGGTCGGCGGGCGGACGCCCACGCCGAGGTAGCTGAGCGCGGCCTCGGTGCTGATCATGCCGGGGATGAGCAGGGTGGTGTAGGCGATGACCGGGCCGGAGACTCCCGGGAGGATGTCGCGGGTCAGGATCCGCCAGGAGCCGGCGCCGCCGACGCGGGCGGCGTCCACGTACTCGCGGTGTTTGAGGGAGAGGGTCTGGCCGCGGACGACGCGGGCGACGCCGGGCCAGCCGAAGACGCCGATGACGGCGGTCATGAGCACGATCCGGTTGACGTCCTTGGCCACCGACAGCATCGCGATCATGAAGATGAGGGAGGGGAAGGACATGGTCAGGTCCATCAGGCGGGACAGGACCGTGTCGGTGCGGCCGCCGAAGTAGCCGGCGGCGATCCCGGCGGCGGTGCCCGCGACGACGACGATGGCGGTGGCGGCGAAGGCGATGAGGAGGGAGACCTGGGCGCCGTGGACGACGCGGGCGAACAGGTCGCGGCCGGTGACGGGTTCGACGCCGAGCCAGTGCTCGGGACTGATCCCGCCGAGGGAGCCGAGGGGCTGGCCGCCGAGGTAGGGGTCGATGGCGGCCTTGTCGAACTCCTCGGGGGACCAGCCGCCGAGCGCGCCCAGCCAGGGCGCGGTGGCGGCCATCAGGACGAAGAGGAGGACGACGCAGAGGCTGACGCGGACGGCGGGGCGGCGGCGGAGCTCGCGCCGGGCGAGCTGCCAGGGGCTGCTTCCGGTGGCCGCTGCCGCCGCGGGCCCGGCCTCGGCGGCGCCGGGGACGGTGGTGGTCATGGTGTCGGGGGCTCCGTATCCCTCAGCCCTGGCTCTTCGAGGGGTCCTTGAGGCCGACGGTCCCGTAGTCGACGGTGCCGGTCCACACGGGGTGGCCGTAGGCGCCCGCGATGTTGGGGCCGACGAGCAGCGGCTTGCGCTCCAGCAGCAGCGGGACGGACGGGGACTTCTTCATGAGCTCCGCGTCCAGGTCGATCCAGGCCTGGTTGGCCTGCTTCGCGTCGGCCATGGCGTTGATCTCGTCGATCCGCTTCATGGTGGCCTCGTCGCGGAACTGGCTGTAGTTGCCCTGGTTGCCCTTGTCCTTGATGGTGCGTCCGTCGAAGACGAAGGGGATCCAGGTGGAGCCGGAGGGGTAGTCGGGGCACCAGCCGGCGAGGGTCATGTCGGGCGTGGTGGAGAGGTCGCCGATGACGTCGTAGTACGCGCCGGGGTCGACGGTGTCGATGACGACCTCGATGCCCACGCGGGACAGGCCCTGCTGGATGGCCTCCGCCTTGCCCTTGTCGCCGGTGGAGACGGCGAGGGAGACCTTCAGGGACTCCTTGCCCGCGGCCTTGAGGAGTTCCTTGGCCTTGGCCGGGTCCCCCGACGGGGCGATCTTCAGGGTGTCGGCCTGCTTGCCGCCGGAGAGCGCCGGGGGCAGGTAGGCGGTGGCGACCTCGTTGAGGGCCGGGCCGCCGCCCGCGGTGATCACCGCTTCCTTGTCGACGGCGTACTGCATGGCCTCGCGGACCTTGGGATCGTTGAAGGGCGCCCGGGAGTTGTTCATGTAGAGCATCTCGGTACAGCCCTGGGACTCGGCGAGCAGGCGTGCCTTGACCTCCGGCTTCGGCAGCACCTTGGGGGCGCTCTCGGGGCGCATGTCCATGTACTGGACGGCGGAGGCGTCGGCGCCCTCGCCAGCGATGATCCGGTCGTCGATCTGGCCGCCCTTGAGGCCCATGACCACGACGAACTTGTCGGGGTAGGCCTTTCTGACGGTGTCGGTCTTCGGGTCCCAGTGCTCGTTGCGGACGAGGACGAGCTTCTTGTCGCGGTCGTACGACTCGATCTTGTACGGGCCGGAGGAGAACGGGCGGGCGTCGTACTGGGTGCCCTTCTCCTGGGACTGCGGGACCGGGGCGAAGGTGGGGAGGGTGGCGGTGGCGGAGAACTCGGCGACCGGGCGCTTGAGTTCGAAGACGATGGTGCGGTCGTCGGGGGTCTTGACGGAGTCGAGGTGCTGCCCCTGGAGCGGTCCCTTGTAGCCCTCGCCGCCGGCCAGGTACTGGGCGGCGTAGTCGGGGCCGCCGGTGAGGTCGGGGGCGAAGGAGCGCTCGACGTTGTACTTGACGTCCTGCGCCTTGATGGGCGAGCCGTCCTCGTACTTCACGCCCTCCTTGAGGGTGAAGGTCCAGGTCTTGCCGCCGTTGGAGGGGGTGCCGAGGTCGGTGGCGAGGTCGGGGACGAGCTCGCTGCCGGCCTTGCCGGGCTCGGCCTTGAAGGTGACGAGCGTGCGGTAGAGGAGGCGGGTGCCGAAGTCCATGGCCGGCATGACCCAGTTGCGGGCGGGGTCGAGGTGGGCGAAGTCCTGGTTGGACAGGACGGTCAGGGTCCCGCCCTTGACCGGGCTCCCGCCGAGGATCTTGCCGTCGTTGGCGGCGGCGGGGTTGCCCGCTCCGGCGCCGGCAGAGCCCTTCTTGGGGTCGGAGCAGCCCGAGGCACCGAGTGCGAGTGCCGCCACGAGGGCGGTGGCGAGGGCGAGTTGGGTGCGCTTGGTCATGGGTCACTCCAGTGAAGGGCCGCGCTCTATGATGTGACCGGTAACATAGTAATGTGAAATTGTACTGACAAGGGGTTGGCGCCGCCGTTATCCAGCCGTGCCCAAATCCCGTCCCCCGGAGCGGTGTTGCGGGAGGATCAGGGCGCGGCGAGCAGCTCCGGCAGGCCCCGCATGTCGTCGAAGACGATCGTGCCGGGGCCTTCGAGCCGCTCGGCGGGCGTGGGGCCGCCGGAGTAGCCGAAGGCGCGCATCCCCGCCGCCCTGGCCGCCCGGACGCCGGGCGCACTGTCCTCGACCACCGCGCACGCCGCCGGGTCGACCCCCATCCGCCGGGCGGCGTGGAGGAAGAGGTCCGGGGCGGGCTTGCCCCGGGAGACCTCGCTCGCGCTGTGGATGCGGCCCTCGAACCGGCCGTAGAGCCCGGTGCGTCCGAGCGTGTGCCGCATCTTCTCGTGCGAGCCGCTGGAGGCGACACAGGTCGCCAGGCCGAGGGCGGCGAGCCCTTCGAGCGCCTCGGGCAGCCCGTCCACCGGATCCAGGGCGAGGTCCACCGCATCGCGGTGCCGCTGGAGGAGCAGCTTCCACCAGAGGCCGGCGGCCTGCGCGCCGAGCCGCTCCGCGATCTGCCCGACGATCGACTCCCTGGAACGCCCGACGAAGCGCTCGACCACCTCGTCCGCGGTGAGCGGCCAGCCCAACTCCGCCCCGAGCTCGACCTGGAGGCGGACGGCGAGGCGCTCGCTGTCGACCAGGACACCGTCGCAGTCGAAGATCACGAGCTCTATCGGCTTGATCATTCCCACAGGGTAGGCGGCCGGGGCCGAGGCGACCCGCCGATGTGATCCACAACTCTCCGTTCGGGACACTCTTGTTCTGACCACATCTCATCCTGCAATCTTCAATCCGAGCCGGATTTCATTCGGTTGACGGACATCTGCGAGGAAGGGAAGTCCCATGACCAGCGAGCGCCCCGGGCTGTACGAGATGCTCGACGACCGGTTCCGGACCGGCCGGTGCATGAACGGTGACGACGCGCTGGAGGTCCTGTACACCGGCTGCCGCTGGGCCGAGGGGCCGATCTACCTGCCCGCCTGGCGGCAGGTGATCTGGAGCGACATCCCCAACGACCGGATGCTGCGCTGGGACGAGGAGACGGGAGCCGTGGGAGTCTTCCGCCGCTCCGCCGGACACACCAACGGCAACACCCTCGACCGTCAGGGCAGGCTGGTCACCTGCGAGCAGGGCAATCGGCGCGTGACGCGCACCGAACACGACGGCACCGTCACCGTGCTGGCGGACCGGTGGCGGGGCAAGCGCCTGAACAGCCCCAACGACGCTGCGGTGAAGTCCGACGGTTCGATCTGGTTCTCCGACCCGGACTTCGGCATCACCAGCGACTACGAGGGCCACCGCGCGCAGAGCGAGATCGGCTCCAACAACGTCTACCGCATCGACCCGGCCACCGGCGAAGTGCGGCTGGTCGCCGACGGCTTCGGCGCGCCGAACGGGCTGGTCTTCTCGAACGACGAGCGGCAGCTGTTCGTCTCCGACACCCGGGCGGGCCTCATCCGCGTCCTCGACGTGCGCGAGGACGGCACGCTGTCCGAGGGGAGGGCCTTCGCCGAAGCGGCCCCCGGGAAGGCCCGCTTCGACAACCTCCGCTTCGACGACGGCGGCCGGCTCTGGGCCGCCGCGATGGACGACGGGGTGCACTGCTACGACCCCGACGGCACCCTGATCGGGCGGCTCAACGTCCCGGAGGCGGTCGCCAACATCTCCTTCGGCGGCGTCAAGCGCAACCGGCTCTTCATCACCGCCGAGACCAGCCTCTACTCGGTGGTCATGGGCGTGACGGGCACCCACCCGACGGGACCGGGCCGCCGGCGCTGGCTCGACGGCTGAGGGCGGCCCGCCCCGCCCCGCCGGGCCGGGCGGACTCGACGGTCCCCGGCCCCCGGTCCGCCAGTCCCCTGGCCCCCCGGGTCCGTCCTACAGGCCCGAGCCGAGGCCTCCCGGGGTGCGGCCCACCGGTTCGTCGCGGCCCTGGGCCCAGAGGGAGCGGACGTGGCCGAGGTGGCGGACCATGCAGGCTTCCGCCGCCTCCGCGTCGCCGGCGATCATCAGGTCCAGCAGCTCGATGTGCTCCTCGGCGGAGGAGACCAGCTTCCCGGCCTCGTCCAGGCCGGTCAGCCCGTACAGCCGGGAGCGCTTGCGCAGGTCGCCCACCGTTTCGACCAGCCGGTCGTTGCCGGCGAGGGCCAGCAGCGAGAGGTGGAAGCGGCGGTCCGCCTCCAGGTAGCCGATGAGGTTGTGCTCGCGGGCGCTGGTGACGATCTCCTCGGCGATGGGGCGCAGTGCCTCCAGTTGCTCCGCCGTGGCGATCTTCGTGATCCGGCCGATGGTCGGCACCTCGATCATCGTGCGCAGCTCGGTGTACTGGTCCAGGTCGCGCTCGCTGACCTCGGTGATCCGGAAGCCCTTGTTCCGGACGGGTTCCACCAGGCCCTCGCGGGCCAGGTCGAGCATCGCCTCGCGGACCGGCGTGGCGGAGACCCCGAGTTCGGCGGCCAGGCCGGGCGCCGAGTAGACGCTGCCGGGGCGCAGTTCACCCGCTATCAGGGCTGCTCGGAGGGCGTGGCCGACTTGGTCGCGGAGCCGTTCCTGGGCCTTGATGAGGCTGTGCTGCTTCAGGTCACCCATGTGCCATTCCTCCGAAACCCTTCGCACCACCGAGTGGAGGGGAACAGCGTACAATGTCACGTTGCGCTTGCTCACCCAGCGGTGGTGGCTCCCGCGGCGCGATGCATCGCCACCGCCACAGCGAGATCCTCCCAGGCCATGCCGACGCTCTTGAAGAGCTGTGGACAACCCGGCTCTCCGGCCGCCGGCATCCGGCCCGCCACCAGGTCGGCCAGGGTGCCGTTGATATGACCGGGCCCGATCGCTCCCTCCGCCTCCGGCACCAGCAGGTCACCCGCCTCCCGCAGGGCCGCCGCCCGTGACTCCACGTACACCGCGGCCCGCCGCACCAGCGCGGTGTCGGTTTCCCGGGCGTCCGGCTCGTGCGAGCCGACCGCCACGACCGTCGCCCCCGGGGCCACCAGCCGCCCGTCGAAGAGGGGTTCGCGGGCCGTGGTGCAGCAGAGCACCAGGTCCGCGTCGGCCACGTCCGACGGGGTGCCCGTACGGGCCGGCACCCCCAGGGCGCGGGCGTGCGCCGCCAGCCGCTCCGCGGCCCCGGGGTCACGGCCCACGACCACCGCCTGCGCCACCTCCCGTACGCCCCGCACCGCTTCGAGGTGCCCGTACGCCTGCGGGCCGGCGCCGAAGAGCACCAGCCGCAGGGCCCGCCCGGCCGGCGCCAGGTACCGCAGGGCGAGCGCCGAGACCGCCGGGGTGCGCAGGGCCGTCAGCGCGGCGCCGTCGAACAGGGCCAGCGGGCGCAGCGTCGGGCCGTCCAGGAGCAGGTACGAGCCGGTGATGCGAGGGAGCCCGACGGCCGGATTGCCGGGTGCCACACCGGCGATCTTCACCCCGGCGTACGCCCCCGCCGCGGCCGGCATCAGCAGCAGTTCGCCGCCGCCCGGCACGGGCAGCGCCGAGCGCTGCGGGCAGGACTCCGGGTCCAGCCCGGACCGCAGTACGTCGGCCAGCGCGTCGGCGGCCGCGGCCGGGGTGAGCAGCGCGGCCGTCTCCGCGGCGTCGAACTGCGGGATCACAGCAGGAATCCGGCGCCGAGGGCGTCCTGCGGATCGCGGACGAAGGCGTGCTCGCCGGTACGGTACGCCGTCCCGGTGACCTCCGTGACCAGGCCGTCGCGGGATCCCACCGGCACCACCCGGCCCGTGAACACCGTGCCCGTCACCGACTCGTGGAGCAGGTCCTCGCCCGGCCCGATCCGGCCGTCCTCCGCGAGCAGCGCCAGCCGCGCCGAGGTGCCCGAGCCGCAGGGCGAGCGGTCGATCTGCCCGTCGGCGAACACGGTGACGTTGCGCTGGTGCGGCCCGAAGGGGGTGCCGGGCAGCTCCTCGTGGAGGATCACCCCGTAGACCCCGGAGAGCAGCGGGCCGTCGGGGTGCCAGGTCCCGGGGTGGGAGGCCAGTGCGGCCCTGATCTCCTGCCCGGCGCGGACGAGTTCGGGCAGTGCGGCCCGGGTGACCTCCAGGCCGAGGTCCCGGGCGGCGACGGACGCGTAGCAGGCTCCGGCGTGCGCGATGTCCACCTCCGCCAGGCCCAGGGTGGTCGCCACCGGCACCTTGCGGGCGCCGACCCGGGCCGGGACGTTGCGGAAGGTGACCCCGGTGGTCCGGCCGCCGGCGCGGTGCACGGTCGCGGTGACCCGCCCCGACGGCACGTCGATCCGTACCTGCGCGTCCCCGTCGTCCGGCGCGGCGGCCCGGCCGGTGTCCACGGCCCAGACGCCGAGGGCCATCGTGCCGTGGCCGCAGGCGGTGGAGTAGCCGTCCTTGTGCCAGAACAGCACGCCGAAGTGGGCCCCGTCGTCGTCCGGTGGCACGACGAACCCGCCGTACATCCCGGCGTGCCCGCGCGGCTCCTGCACGAGGAGCCGCCGTACGTCGTCCAGGGGGCTGCGGCGCGGAGCCGTCCCGGAGCCCCCGGGGCCGATGGCGGTGGCGCAGCGCTCGGCGACGGTGTCCCCGGGAACGGGCGGCAGGCCGGCCGCGGCGGTGTCGACGATCCGGAACGGCTCCCCGGCGGTGTGGTAGTCCACGGTGCGTACGGCGGTCACAGCAGGAACCCCGCGGGGAAGGGGTCGGACGGGTCGAGGAAGTACTGGGCGGTGCCGGTGATCCAGGCCCGCCCGGTGACGGTGGGGACGACGGCCGGGAACCCGCCGACCGTGGTCTCGCCGACCAGCCGGCCGGTGAACTCCGTCCCGATGAAGGACTCGTTGACGAAGTCCGCGCCGAGCCCGAGGAGGCTCCGGGCGTGCAGCTGGGCCATGCGCGCGCTGGTCCCCGTACCGCAGGGCGAGCGGTCGAACCAGCCCGGGTGGATGGCCATGGCGTGCCGGGAGCGGTGGGCGTCGGAGCCGGGGGCGGCGAGGTAGACGTGCTTGACCCCGGTGATGGTGGGGTTCTCGGGGTGGACGGGCCGGTCGGCGGAGGCATTGATCGCGTCCATGACGGCGAGTCCGGCGGCGAGCAGGTCGTCCCCCCGCTCCCGGTCGAAGGGCAGGCCCAGGGCGTCGAGTTCGACGAAGGCGTAGAAGTTCCCGCCGTAGGCGAGGTCGTAGGTGACCGTACCGAAGCCGGGGACCTCGGCCTTGAGGTCGAGCCCGACGCAGAAGGAGGGGACGTTGGTGAGGGTGACGGCGGTCGCCGCCCCGTCCTCGACGCGGACGTCCACGCTCACCAGCCCGGCCGGGGTGTCGAGCCGCACGGTGGTGACCGGCTCGACGACCTCCACCATGCCCGTCTCGACCAGGACGGTCGCGACCCCGATGGTCCCGTGCCCGCACATGGGGAGCAGGCCCGACACCTCGATGTACAGCACGCCGAAGTCGGCGTCGGGGCGGGTGGGGGGTTGCAGGATGGCGCCGCTCATCGCGGAGTGCCCGCGCGGCTCGTACATGAGCAGGGTCCGGACGTGGTCCAGGTGCTCGATGAAGTGGAGCCGCTTCTCGGCCATGGTGGCGCCGGGGATCACCCCGACGCCCCCGGTGATCACCCGGGTCGGCATGCCCTCCGTGTGCGAGTCCACCGCGTGGTAGATGTGGCGCGTACGCATTCCAGTCCCCTTCCCGTCCCCGCGGGGGACTAGTTGTGGCCCTCGGCGAGGGCCTTCTCGGTGGCGGCGCGGACGGCCGCCTCGGTCTCCCCGGTGAGCGGGAAGCGGGGCGGGCGGGTGGCGCCGCCGGGGCGTCCCGCGAGGTCCATGGAGAGCTTGATGGCCTGGACGAACTCGGTCTTGGAGTCCCAGCGCAGCAGCGAGTGCAGGGACTTGTACAGCGGCAGCGCGGTGGCGAGGTCCCCGGCGACGGCGGCCCGGTAGAGCTCGGCGCAGGAGCGCGGCAGGGCGTTGGGGTAGCCGGCGATCCAGCCGACCGCGCCGGCGAGGGCGAGTTCGAGGAGGACGTCGTCGGCGCCGATGAGCAGGTCGAGGCCCGGGGCGAGTTCGGCGATCTCGTACGCCCGGCGGACGTCCCCGCTGAACTCCTTGACGGCGACGATGCTGCCGTCGCCGTGCAGGCGGGCGAGCAGACCGGGAGTCAGGTCCACCTTGGTGTCGATGGGGTTGTTGTACGCGACGACGGGCAGCCCGGCGCGCGCGACGTCGGCGTAGTGGGCGCGCACGGTCGGCTCGTCGGCCCGGAAGGCGTTGGGGGGCAGCAGGAGTACGGAGCCGGCCCCGGCCTCGGCGGCCTGGTCGGCCCAGCGGCGGGCCTCGGCGCTGCCGTAGGCGGCGACGCCGGGCATGACGCGGGCGCCGTCGCCGGCCGCCTCGACGGCGGTGCGGACCACGCGTGCCCGCTCCTCGTCGGTCAGGGTCTGGTACTCCCCGAGGGAGCCGTTGGGGACCACGCCGTCGCAGCCGTTGGCGATGAGCCAGGCGACGTGCTCGGCGTAGGCGTCGTGGTCGACGGTGAGGTCCTCGCGCAGCGGCAGCGCGGTGGCGACCATGATGCCGTGCCAGGGGCGGGTGCGGGTGTCCGTACCGGTGGTGGGCGCGGGGGTGTGCGCGTCGGTCATGAGAGAGCTCCCTAGAGTGGTGTGTGACATTTTACTAGTGGGTGTGAGGCGGCCACAAGGGTCCGGGCCGCCCGATCAGCCGTCCGCCGGGGGCAGTTCAGCGAGGTGGCGCAGCGGGACCGGGCAGGACAGGGGCCGCCGGTCGGGCGCGGGCCCGCCGCCGGCGAGGGCGGCGACGGCCGGTCCGCACATGCGGCCCTGGCACCAGCCCATTCCGGCGCGGGTGAGGAGTTTGACCGTACGGGCGTCCCGCGCGCCGAGGTCGGCGACGGCCTCGCGGATCCGGCCGGCCGGAACCTCCTCGCAGCGGCACACGTCGGTGTCGTCGCGGAGCCAGCCGGTCCAGCCGTCGCCGGGGCGGTGGGCGGCGCCCATGGCCCCGGCGAAGACGCGCAGGCGGGCGCGGCGGCGGGCGAGGGCGACGGACGCGGGCCGGCCGGCGATCGCGTGGGCTGCGATCTCCCCTTCGAGGAGGGCTAGTTGGGCGCCGCCGATGCCGCCGGTCTCGCCCGCGGACCAGATCCCGGGGACCGAGGTCCGCTGCTCGGCGTCCAGCTCCAGGGCGACGGTGCCGTCGGGAGCGACGCGGGTGGCGCAGCCGAGGCCGGTCGCCAGCTCCAGTTGGGGCACGAGCCCGTGGCCGACGGCGAGGGCGTCGCAGGGGATCCGGAAGGCGGTGCCGGGCACGGGCCGCCAGTCCCGGTCCAGGCGGGCCACGGTGACGGCCTCGACCCGGTCGGTGCCGTGGGCCTCGGTCACGGCGTGCCGGGCCAGGAGGCGGATGTGGCGGCGCAGGAGGGCGCTGCCGTACGTGGCGGCCTCGGCGAGCTTGCCGGGGTTGCGGAGCAGGGCGGGGAGGTGGCCGGCGTACGCGGTGTACGCGGCGGCCTCGACCACGGCCGGCACCCGGGCCCCGGCGGCCGCGAGCGAACCGGCGACGGCGAGGAGCAGCGGGCCGCTCCCGGCGACGACGACGCGCTTGCCCGGCAGTACGAGCCCGCTCTTGAGCATGGCCTGGGCCCCGCCGGCCCCGACCACCCCGGGCAGGGTCCAGCCGGGGAAGGGAAGTTGCCGCTCGTACGACCCGGTGGCCAGGAGCACGGCCCGGGCGTGCAGGGTGGCGGCCGCCTCCTCGGGACCGGCGACGGCGTGCAGGGTCCAGCCGGGGCCGCCGTCCGGGACCACGGTCCAGACGTGGTGGGCCGGCAGGTACGTGATCCGGCCGGCCGACACGTGGGCGCGCAGGGCGGCTTCGCGCGAGGCGAAGGCGGCCCACCCGTGGTGCAGGGCTTCGGGACGGTCCGCCCCGAGCCCCGGAGCGGGGTGGCGGTAGTACTGGCCGCCGGGGCGCTCCCCCGCGTCGAGGAGGGCGACCCGGAGCCCGAGGCCGGCGGCCGTGACGGCGGCGGCCAGCCCGGCGGGGCCCGCGCCGACGATCGCGAGGTCGGGCGGGGCGGGGTCAGACGCCGGGCTCGGCATGGCCGGTTCCCTCCTGGGTGGTGACGGTGTCCCCGGGGCGGGCGGGGACGAGGCAGGCGCGCTGGTTGGGGCGGCCGTTGACGGTGACGAGGCAGTCGTAGCAGCTGCCGATCCCGCAGAACGCCCCGCGCGGGGCGCCGCCGTGGCGGGTGGTCCGCCAGGCGAGGATCCCGGCGCCCCAGAGCACGGCGGCGATGCTCTGGCCCGCCTGGGCCGTGAGCTCGCGGCCGTCGAAGCGCAGGACGTACGTGGCCGAGGGGGTTCCGCCGACGAGGGTGCGGGGGGTCCGGCTCATCGGCGGTTCTCCTTGGGCGCGGTGTGTGCGGCGGGTGGGCGCGGGATTCCGCCGCGCGGAGCCTCCTCCCTCCCCTGCCGGCGGGGCCGGGAGGGGAGGGCGGGGCAGGGGGAAGGCCCCGCGCGGCGGGCGCCCGCACCGAGGTCGCGGACGGTCATCGAGGTGGGTCCTGGTCGAAGCGGGCCTCGTCGAAGTGGTCCTCGTCGAAGCGGGCCGGGTGGAACGGGGCCGGGGCGAGCGGGGGTTCCGCACCCGTCAGGGCGGCGGTGATCAGGACGCCCGTGGCGGGGGCGAGGCCGATGCCGGCTCCTTCGTGGCCGCAGGCGTGCAGGAGGCCCGGGAGCCGGGGGTCCGGGCCGATCGCCGGGAGGTGGTCGGGGAGGTACGGGCGGAAGCCGTGGTAGGTGCGGAGCACCCGGGCGTCCGCCAGGACGGGGAAGAGCGCGGCCGCCTGCGCGGCGAGGCGGCGCAGGGCCTCCACCGACAGGCTGCGGTCGAAGCCCACCCGTTCCCGGGTGGCCCCGATCAGCACCGGCCCCGCGGGCGTCCCCTCCACCACCGCCGAGGACTGGAGCGCCGCCGAGCCGCTGGCCACGTCGGCGATGTAGTCCGCGGCGTAGACCTTGTGCCGGACCACCCTCGGCAGCGGCTCCGTCACCAGGACGAACCCGCGGCGCGGAAGCACCGGGAGGGACACCCCGGCCAGTTCGGCGATGTGCCCGCCCCAGGTCCCCGCCGCGTTCACCACCGCGGGGGCGAGGAGTTCACCACCGCGCGTGCGGACCCCGCGGACGCCCCCGGGCCCCGTGAGGATCCCCGTCACCTCCTCGCCGAGGTGCACCGAAGCCCCCGACGCGGCCAGCAGTCGCGCCGCCGCCTGGGCCGGCTGGACCTGGGCGTCCTGCGGGTAGAGGAAGCCGCCGACCTGGCCCGGGGCCAGATGGGGCTCCAGTTCGCGGAGGTCGCGGGGCCCCGCCTCGACGGCTTCGACCCCGGCGGCGCGCTGGCCTTCGGCGAAGTCCCGCAGTGCCTTGAGCGAAGCCTCGTCCGGGGCGACGACCAGGCCGCCCTTGGCCTCGTACTCGATCTCCCGCGGGAGGACGGCCTCGAGTTCGCGCCACAGGCCGGCCGACAGCAGGGCCAGGTCGAGCTCCGGGCCCGCCTCCTTGTCGGAGACGAGCAGGTTGCCTTCCCCGGCTCCCGTCGTGCCGCCCGCGACGGAGCCGCGGTCGACGACGGCCACGGAGAGTCCGGAGCGGGCCGCGTAGTACGCGATCGCGGCTCCGACGACGCCGGCGCCGATGATCACGACGTCCAGGGGATGTCTCTTGGGCACGGCAGTAATATGTCACATTCTTTAGTAGGCGCCTAGGGTCACTCAGGTCCGGCGGCCGGTCCGCCCCCCGTTCGGAACCGGACCGGCCGCCGGCGCCGGATCAGCTGCGCAGCGGGCCCTCGCAGCTGTAGCTCGACGTCCCCGCCTTGTGGTCGCTCCAGATCTCCACGGGGCCGAAGGAGCAGTTCATGTCGGCCAGGTTGTTGGAGGCCGCGCCCGCCCGGTCGAGGATGAAGTAGTCCACCGTCTCCGACATGTCCTTGAAGTTCTGGTCGTCGCTGCGCCAGTTCTTCAGGTTCGCGCTGATCCGGCCGGTACAGGTGAACCGGCGCTTGCCCGGGTCCCCGTTCTCCACGCAGTCCGGGGTGTTGTAGGTGGCCGTCGCGAAGGACGACTTTACGGATCCCAGCGCCGCGTCGCGCAGTTGGCCGTTGGGCGTGAAGCTGGTGTTCGGCACGTATAGCTGGTCGACCTTGGCGATCTGCGCGTCCAGGAAGCGGTTGTAGTCGCGCTGGAGGTAGGAGTCCGCGCCCATCCGGTGGCGCCAGGCGTCGTACCCGGCCACGTCGTTGGCCCGCAGGTGGGTGTACATCTCGCGCAGCAGCGAGGGCTTCTCGGTCCACAGGAACTCGAAGAAGGTGCCCGCGTAGTTGTAGAAGCGGAAGCCGTCGCCGTCGTATGTCGCGTTGAGCAGCTGCTCGACGGTCATCCGCGGGCCGCCGCCGGCGGTGTCGTTGATGATGCCCTTGACCAGGGACTTGCGGACGGCGATGCCGTTGTCGCGGGTGGCGCCGTCGAAGAATTCGGCGGTGCCCTCGTCCATGGCGGTCGTACGGTCGCCCTCGTACCAGGGGCCCTCGCCGAAGAACCCGGGGACGGCGAACCGGCCGTTGAGGTAGTGCGTGTACTCGTGGCGGAAGAGCTCCTCGAGGGTGAGGGAGGAGTCCTGCGGGACGCGCCGCTGGTAGGTGTAGAACGTGGCGCCGTTCTCGATGTACATGCCGCCGTTCTCGGTGCCGTAGCCGTACAGCATCGTCTGGTAGGTCACGTAGTCGGCGCGGGAGGCGTACAGCACGATGTTCAGCGTGGTGTTCGGATCGCCGGCCAGCGGCTGGTCGGTCCCGATGACGCGGTGGAACTGCGTCTTGACCTGCTTGCTCGCGTAGTAGAGCTGGTCGACGGCGGCCCGGTCGAGGGCCGTGCGGACCTTGATGGCGCCGTTGTCGTAGGTGTACGTGTTCGGGAAGAGCATCTTCTCGATGTCCTCCTTGCACACCCCGTACTGCTTGCACGCGTTGTAGGTGTTCAGCCAGGAGACGATCTTGGCCCAGGGCTCGCTGCCGGCGCCCCACGCGGCCTTGACCGGCTCCAGCAGGGCGCCGAGGTCGGCGGCGGTCTGGTCCTGGAGGCCCTCGATCTGGCCGAAGCGGCCGTATTCGCCGAGCGCGTCGCGGACCACCCACGCGTTGGTGGTGCCCTTGAGGTGGGTGTATCCGGCGAAGGCCTTGAAGGCGGCCCGGTAGGCGGGGTCGGCCTTGGCCGCGGCGTGGAAGGCGGCGTCCTGGTTGCCCGGGTACACGCCGAGGTAGTTGACGGTGAGGGCGGCGAGGGCCGCGCCGCCCCAGTTCGCGTCGCCGCTGGTGGCGGGGTGCGAGGCGTCCAGGGTGGCCAGGACCTTCTTGATCAGTCCGAGCTGGGTCTGGCGCATGCCGGGGCCGGTGGCGTAGAGGGCCTCGCGCAGGGTCCGGGCGTTGGAGGCCGTGGCGTCGAAGGTGCGCGCGGCGTTGCCGAAGTCGGTGACGGCCCGGCTCATCGCGTCGGCGGTCGCGGCGTCGGTGAGGTCGATCTCCTCGCGCGAGAAGTCGTGGTAGATGGCCGCGTGCAGGTACGTGAACATCTCCTCCAGGTGCGAGGAGTTACGGCCGTCGTGGGCGGCGGCCAGGCCGGATATCCGGCGGGAGACGGCCTGGACGTGCGCGTCGTCCATGACGGGCGCGAGGCGGGCGTCCCAGGTCCAGATCAGCCCGCGCATACAGCCGTCGGCCGTGACGGCCGGGTCGGCCAGGAAGTCGGCGAACTGCTCGGGGCTGAGGCCCGTGATCCCGTCGAGGGTGCAGGGGACGCCGGCGGCGACGCTCCGCGCGGTGGGCGCGGCCTGGACGGCGGCGCGCTCGTGGCTCTTCTCGCCGCGCTCGGTGAGGTGCGCGGCCGGGACGGCGGCCGGGGCGGCTCCGGGGACGCGGCCGTCGGCGGCGGTCCCGCCGGGGGCCTGGGCCGTCGCCGGCGCGGCCTCCTTGGGCGAGGCGCGGTGCTCGACCTCGTCGAACGGGTTCGCGCCGGGCGCTCCGGAGGCGAAGGTGCCGGGCACGGCGGCCGGGGCGGGGGCGGCCGCGGGGGCCCGGTCCGCGGTCTGGGACACGGCCTGGCCGGCGGAGGCGAGGAGCGTCACCGCGACCGCGGCGGAGAGGAGGGACGTACGCACAGCTCTGTGCTGGGACACCAAGGGCTCCTGGTGGGGAGAGGAGGTGGGGGAAGTGGTGCGCGAGGTGGTGCGTGATGCGTGGAATGCGTGAACTGCCCTGCGTCACGCGGCGTTTGACGGGGATTAACGTGCCGCGGTGTGAGCTGTAACATAGTAATGTGAAATTGCACTGACAAGACCTGTGCGCCCACCAGTTCGCATCTTCTTGAGGGAGCCCCGATGGCCGACACCCCCTCCCGCCTCAACATCGGCAGCCACGACCTGCCGGTATCACCGGAGTTGTCCCGCTTCATGGCCGCCGACTGGGCGCCGTCCCCCCTCCCCGACGCCGCGCGGGTGTCCGCGTACGCGGTCACCCCGGCCCGGCGCGAGCGCCTCTCGGCGCGCTTCCCGGGCGAGCGGCTGATCATCCCGGCCGGCGAGCTGAAGGTCCGCTCCAACGACTGCGACCACCGCTTCCGCCCGCACAGCGCCTACGCCTGGCTGACCGGGCTGACCGGCGAGGACCAGGTGGGCCACGTCCTGGTGCTGGAGCCCTCGGGCCCGCACGGCCACGAGCCCGTGCTGTACCTGCGCCCCCGCTCCCCGCGCGCGGGCGACAACGAGGAGTTCTACCGGGACCGCCGGTACGGGGAGTTCTGGGTCGGCCGCCGCCCCGACCTCGCCGAGGCCGAGCGCCTGACCGGCCTGCGCTGCGCGCACCTGGACGACCTCGGCGTCCCGGCCGGCCGGGACGCCGCGACCGACACCGAACTGGCCGCCGCCCTCTCCGAGTTGCGGCTCGTGAAGGACGCCTGGGAGGTGGGCCAGCTCCAGCTCGCCGTCGACCACACCGCCGCCGGCTTCGAGGACGTCGTACGGGCGCTGCCGCGCGCGCTGGCGCACCCGCGCGGCGAGCGGTGGATCGAGGGGGTGTTCGGCCTGCGCGCCCGGGCGGAGGGCAACGGCACCGGGTACGACACCATCGCGGCGTCGGGCGCGCACGCGTGCGTCCTGCACTGGATCCGCAACGACGGCCGGCTGGACCGGGGCGATCTGCTGCTGCTGGACGCGGGCGTGGAGACCGACAGCCTCTACACGGCGGACATCACGCGCACCCTCCCGCTGTCGGGACGGTTCTCCCCCGTCCAGCGGCAGGTGTACGAGCTGGTGCTGGCGGCGCAGGAAGCGGGCATGGCCGCGCTCCGCCCGGGCGCGAGCTTCCGGGACTTCCACCGGGCCGGGATGCGGGTGATCGCGGAGGGCCTGGCGGATTGGGGCGTCCTGAAGGACGCCCGGGGGGACCTGCACCGGCGGTACACCCTGTGCAGCAGCGGCCACATGCTGGGACTGGACGTCCACGACTGCGCGAAGGCGCGCGCGGAGACCTACCTGGACGGGGTCCTGGAGGAGGGTCAGGTGCTCACCGTCGAACCGGGGCTGTACCTGCAGCCGGACGACGAGACCCTGCCGCCGGAGCTGCGGGGCATCGGCGTGCGCATCGAGGACGACCTGGTCATCACGGCGACGGGCGCCCGACTGATGTCGGGCGCCCTGCCCCGCACGGTGGCGGGGATCGAGGAGTGGATGGGGAACCTGCTGGCCGGCTGAGCATCCGACCGCGCTACAGCGGCTCCTGTCAGGCGGGCGGGGCCGCGGACGACGGGCGGGCCCGGTGCCACCGCCTCGCGGAAGCCCCGGGCCCGGGCCCGGTCCCGGGCCTGCTCACGTGGGCGCTGACGCGGGGCTAGTGACCGCCGCCACCGCCACCGCCGCCCCCACCGTTGCCGCCTCCGCCGCCGTTGCCTCCGCCGCCCCCACCGTTGCCTCCGCCGCCGTTGCCGCCACCACCGCCGTCGCCGCCCCCGCCGCCATAGCCGCCGCCACCACCGTCGTGGCCGCCGCTGCCGCCACCACCGCCGTCGCCGCCGTATCCGCCGCCGCCACCGTCGTGGCCGCGGCCGGATCCGTTGTCGCTCCAGCCGTTGTCGTGACCGCCGTTCCAGTTGTTGTCGTTGCGGTTGTCACGGTTGGATCCGTTGTCGTTCCAACGGCCGTTGTTCCAGTTGTCGTTCCAGTTGGCGTTGTTGTGACGGCCGTTGTTCCACGAGTCGTTGTCCCAGCACCAGCTGGGGCGGTCGTTCCAGTTGTGCCAGCGGGAGGAGTCGCAGCAGTCACGCCAGTTGTTGCCCCCGCGCCAGTCGTCGGAGCACCATCCCGAGTTGTTCTGCTGGGTCTGCGGCAGACCCGCGGCGAACGCCCCGCCGACAGGCATCAGGCCGAGCGCGACGCCTGCGGCTCCCGCCACAACCGTCGCGGTGATGACACGGCGCATGACCATGCACCTCCGAATATTGACGATATTTCCTTATAAAAAGGTCATTTCCACCCTCACCCCTCTCTGGCTCGCTGTCAAAACCACCAGGTCAGCGATCCGACAACGTAGGTCAAGCCGTACCGAGTACGGCGATACCGTCCAGTTCGACCAGCGCGGGCTCGTCCCAGAGCCGGACGACCCCGATGACCGCCATGGCCGGGTAGTCGCGGCCGGCCAGCCGGCGCCAGATACGGCCGAGTTCGGGCGCGTGGACGCGGTACGCCTCCACGTCGACCGTGTACACGGTCACCCGGGCCAGGTCCGCCGGGGCGCCCCCGGCCGCCGCGAGGGCCGTCAGGAGGTTGCCCAGGGCGCGCTCGAACTGCTCGGGCAGGGCGTCCCCCACCACCTTGCCCTCGGCGTCGAGCGCGGTCTGGCCCGCCAGGAAGACCAGCCGCGAGCCGCTCGCGGCCACGGCGTGGGAGAACCCCGTCGGCGGGGAGAGCTCCGCCGGATTGATCCGCTCCGTGCTCACCGGTAGAGCTCCTTCGCGATGATCGTGCGCTGCACCTCGCTGGCGCCCTCGTAGATCCTCGGCGCGCGGACCTCCCGGTACAGGTGCTCCAGCAGGTGGCCCCGCTGGAGGGCGACGGCCCCGTGCAGCTGGACCGCGTGGTCCACCACGTACTGGGCCGTCTCCGTGGCGAGCAGTTTCGCCATCGCCGACCGGCGCGGGACGTCCGGCGAGCCGGCGTCGTACGCTCCCGCCGCCGCGTAGACCAGGAGCCGCGCGGCCTCGGTACGGGTGGCCATCTCGGCCACCCGGTGGCCCACCGCCTGGAGGTCGCCCAGCACCCCGCCGAACGCGCGCCGCGCCGCCGTGTACGCCAGGGTCGCGTCCAGCGCGGCCCGGGCCATCCCGACGGCGAAGGCGCCCACGCTCGGCCGGAACAGGTTCAGGGTGTCCATCGCCACCCGGAAGCCCCGGCCGGGCTCGCCGAGCAGGTCCTGCGGGCCGACCCGGACCCCGTCGAAGGACAGCCGGCCGATCGGATGCGGGGAGAGCATGTCCAGGGGCTCGCCCGACAGCCCGGGGCGGTCGGCCGGGACCAGGAAGGCCGTGACCCCCTTGGCGGCCGGACCCTCGCCCGTGCGGGCGAACACCGTGTAGAAGTCCGCCTCGGGGGCGTTGGAGATCCAGCACTTCTCGCCGCTGAGCCGCCAGCCGGACCCTCCCCCGGCGCCGTCCCCGCCTCCGCCGCCGCCCGCACCCGTGTCCCGTACGGCCTCCAGTGCCAGCGCCGCCGCGTCCGAACCCGCCCCCGGCTCGCTCAGCGCGAACGCCGCCACCGCCCGTCCGGCCCGCACCTCCGGCAGCCAGCGCTCCCGCTGCCGCGGCGTGCCCGAGCTGAGCACCGGGTGCGCTCCGAGACCTTGCAGGGCCAGGGCCGTCTCCGCCTCCGTGCACCCGTACGCGAGGGATTCGCGCAGCAGGCACAACTCCAGCGCCCCCGAGGTGAACACCCGCTCCAGCAGGCCCAGCTCGCCCAGCGCCGCGAGCAGCGGCCGGTTGACCCGCCCCGGCTCCCCCTTCTCGGCCAGCGGCCGCAGCCGGTCCGCCGCCAGCGCGCGCAATTGCCCGCACCACTCCTCTTGTTCCGCCCCGAGCGCGAATCCGTTCATCCGAACATCCCCGCTTCTATCGCGTCCTGTTGACTGCCGTCACCATCACGATACGCTCGTAGCGCACCCGCACGGCCCGCTCCGCCACTTCGGTCCCCCACCCGGGGAACCGCTGTCGTTGCAAGGGGGCGAACCCGCCTTGGAGCTCAAGCCTTCCGCCCACGCCGACACCTTCGCGCGTGACCATCTGCCGCCGCCGCACGCCTGGCCGCGGCTCCTCTTCGAGCTCCCCGAACTGGCCTACCCGGACCGGCTCAACTGCGGCGCCGAGCTGCTCGACGCCACCATCGACCGGTTCGGGCCCGACCGCCCCGCCTTCCGCAGCGCCGCCGGCGAGGTGTGGTCGTACGGCGGGCTGCGGCGGCGCGTGGACCGCATCGCCCACGTGCTCACGGCCGACCTCGGCGTGGTCCCGGGGAACCGGGTGCTCCTGCGCGGCCCCACCGGCCCCTGGCTCGCCGCGTGCTGGCTGGCGGTGATGAAGGCGGGCGCGGTGGCCGTGACCGTACTCGCCCAGCAGCGGGCGCAGGAGCTGGCCACGGTCTGCGCGATGGCCCGGGTGCAGCACGCGCTGTGCCACGTGGGCGTGCTGGACGACCTGGCCAAGGCCGAGGTGCCCGGCCTGCGGATCACCCCGTACGGCGGTGAGGGGGCGGACGACCTGCTCCGGCTGGCCGACCGGCACCCGGCCCCCTTCCCCGCCGTCGAGACCTCCGCCGACGACGTGGCCCTGATCGCCTTCACCTCGGGCACCACCGGCCGGCCCAAGGGCTGCATGCACTTCCACCGCGATCTGCTCTCCGTCGCCGACACCTTCTCCCGCAACGTCCTGCGCCCCCGCCCCGACGACGTCTTCGCGGGCAGTCCGCCGCTCGGTTTCACCTTCGGCCTCGGTGGCCTGGTCGTCTTCCCGCTGCGGGCGGGCGCCTCGGCGCTGCTGCTCGACCAGGCGGTCCCGCGCCGGCTGCTGCCCGCCCTCGCCGAGCACCGGGTCACGGTGCTGTTCACCGCGCCCACCGCGTACCGGACGATGCTGGACGAGCTGGGCCCGTGCGACGTGGGCACCTACGACCTGTCCGCGCTGCGCCGCTGCGTCTCGGCGGGCGAGAACCTCCCGGCGGCCACCTGGCAGGCCTGGTACGAGCGCACCGGGCTGCGGATCATCAACGGCATCGGCGCCACCGAGCTGCTGCACATCTTCATCTCGGCGGCCGACGAGGACATCCGTCCGGGAACGACCGGCCGCGTGGTGCCGGGCTGGCAGGCCCGGGTGGTGGACGCCTCCGGCCGCCCGGTCGCGGACAACGAGCCCGGGCTGCTGGCCGTACGCGGCCCGGTGGGCTGCCGGTACCTGGCGGATCCGCGGCAGGAGGAGTACGTACGGGACGGCTGGAACCTGACCGGGGACACCTACGTCCGCGATCCGGAGGGGTACTTCCGGTACGTCGCCCGGGCCGACGACATGATCGTCTCGGCGGGCTACAACATCGCGGGCCCGGAGGTGGAGGAAGCCCTGCTGCGCCACCCGGACGTGGTGGAGGCCGCGGTGGTGGGCCGCCCGGACGAGCGACGCGGGCAGATCGTGGTGGCGTACGCCGTCGCACGGCCGGGCGCGGCGCTGGGCGAGGAGGATCTGCGCGCGTTCGTGCGGGCGGAGCTGGCCCCGTACAAGTGCCCGCGCGCCTTCGTCTTCCTCCCGGCGCTCCCCCGGACGGCGACCGGGAAACTGCAGCGGTTCCGGCTGCGCGATCTAGAGTAGGCCCGTGGCCGAGCAGCACACCCCGCGATCCCTGATCGTCACGTTCTACGGCGCCTACGGGCGGGCCTTCGAAGGTCCGGTCCCGGTGTCCGCGCTGGTCCGCCTGCTGGGCGCGGCCGGAGTGGACGCCCCGTCGGTCCGCTCGTCGGTGTCCCGGCTGAAGCGGCGCGGCTTCCTGCTGCCCGCGCGCGCCGCGGACGGCTCGGCGGGGTACGAGCTCTCCGCGGAGGCCCGGCAGCTGCTGGACGACGGCGACCGGCGGATCTACGGGGAGCGCGGCGCGCACCCGGCGGGGGAATGGCTGCTGGCGGTGTTCTCCGTCCCGGAGCAGGAGCGGCACAAGAGGCACCTGCTGCGCTCGCGGCTCGCCCGGCTCGGCTTCGGGGCGGTGGCACCGGGGGTGTGGATCGCGCCGGCCCACGTGTACGAGGAGACCGGTCACACCCTGGACCGGCTGCACCTGACGGCGTACGTGGAGCTGTTCCGCGGCGGCCACCTCGGCTTCGCCCCGACCGCCGAGGCGGTGGCCCGGTGGTGGGACCTGACCTCGCTCGCCAAGCAGCACGAGGAGTTCCTCGACCTGCACGAGCCGGTCCTGCGGGCCCTGCAGTCGGGCCCGGACCCCACCGCGGAGGAGGCCTACCGCGGCTACCTGCTCGCCCTGGACACCTGGCGGCGCCTCCCGTACGCCGACCCGGGGCTGCCGCGGGAGCTGCTGCCCGCGGACTGGCCGGGCGACCGCGCGGCGGCGGTCTTCACCGAACTGCACGCCCGGCTGCGGGACATCGGTGCGGGGTTCGTGGAACCGTAGGCGGTGCGGGGCGCGTCACGCCGGGGTGTGACGAGAAACGATCTTCCTCCCGGGACGCCGCTCCCGCCCCCGCACCCACCGCAGGTCCGGCCGCCGGCAGGTTCGCCGCCGGCCGGTTTTCCGCCGGCAGGTTCGCCGCCGCCCGGTTCGCCGCCGCCCGGATTCGGGCCGCCGCCCACCATGGCGGGCAAGCGGGTGCGGTGGCAGGGCGTGGTGGCCTCGGCGCTGGGCGGCGCCGTCGCCGGCTACCTCGCGCACGACCTGGCCGCCAACGCCCGCGCCTACTGTGACGCGGGCTGGGAGGCGGGCGGCAGGTTCGAGCTGTTCTTCGAGATGCTCCTGCTGGTCCCGGGGTGCGCGGTGCTCGCCCTGCTGGTCTGGCTGCTCGCCCGGCGCGTGAACCCGGCGGTGGGCGTGGCGGCCGTGGTGCTGGTCCTGTCGGTGGTGGTCGTCTGGTACTTCGCCACGCAGGGCACACTGGCCGGCTACCGCGGGGACTCGGGGCTGTGCGGGCCCGACAACGTGCCGCCGTGGTGGCCGTCCTGGCTCCCCTCGTAAAACGGTGTGCGCGGGAAAACGATTCGGCGCCATCATGGGCCATGACGTGGACGTTCACCCATGACCTGACGGCCTATCGGGCCGCGGCGGGCCCCGCCGTGGCCGCCGAGCCCGTGGCCAACACCACCCTGCTGACCGCGCTCGCCGCGCTGGAGCGGCACGGCACGGACGCCTATGGATCCGTCGAGCCCTTCTTCGGCTGGTGGACCGGGGCCGACGGGGGCGTCGCCGGCGCCCTGCTCTGCACCCCGCCGCGCCCTCTGCTGATCGGGGCCCTGCCCGAACAGGCCGTGCGCGAGCTGGGGGCCGCGCTCGCCGCCGAGCCGCTGCTCGCCGGGGTCGACGCGCTGGACGCCCGGCGCCGCGACGCGGAGGCGCTGGCCGCGGCCTGGGGCAGGCCGAGCGAGGTCACCCAGGAGAGCCGGCTGTACCGGCTCGCCGGGCTGCTCGCCCCGGATCCCGCCCCGGCCGGGCGGGCCCGGACCGCCACCGCGGCCGACCTGCCGCTGCTGATGGACTGGGCCGGGGCCTTCAAGCGGGAGATCGGGAAGCCGGGCAGCCCCTCCGAGGCCTTCCTGCGCGACCGGCTCTCGTACGGGGGCATGCTGCTCTGGGAGGACGCCGGCACACCGGTGTCGATGGCCGGGTTCTTCCGCGTGATCGGCTCGGCCTCCCGCGTCGGCCCGGTCTACACCCCGCCGGAGCTGCGCGGCCGCGGGTACGCGGCCGGGGTCACGCACGCGGTCAGCGAAGCGGCGTACGCGGCCGGCGCCTCGGAGGTCCTGCTCTTCACGGACCTGGCCAACCCGACCAGCAACGGCGTCTACCGGCGCCTGGGCTACACCCCGGTGGAAGACCGCATCGAGCTGGCCGCGCGGTGAACCGCATGAGGGCCGCATGAGGGCCGCATGAGGGCCGTATGAGGGTCCCTCAGCCGCGCCCGGCCGGGGGTTTGCGGCTGCCGGCGCGGTAGGGGGCGGGCCAGGGCGCGGCCGGGCCCTCGTAGGACTGGTCGGCGGCCGCGTGCAGGGTCCAGTGCGGGTCGTAGAGGTGGGGGCGGCCGACGGCGCAGAGGTCCGCGCGGCCCGCCAGCAGCAGGGAGTTCACGTCGTCCCAGGAGGAGATGGCGCCGACGGCGATGACCGGGACGCCCAGCGCGTTGCGGATCCGGTCCGCGTACGGGGTCTGGTACGAGCGCCCGTACTCGGGGCGCTCGTCCGCCACCACCTGGCCGGTCGACACGTCGATGGCGTCGGCTCCGTGCGCGGCGAAGGCGGCCGCGATGTCCACCGCGTCCTGGGCCGAAGTGCCGCCGGGGGCCCAGTCGGTGGCCGAGATGCGGACGGTCATCGGCCGGTCGGCGGGCCAGACGGCGCGGACCGCGTCGAAGACCTCCAGCGGGAAGCGGAGCCGGTTCTCCAGGGGCCCGCCGTAGGCGTCCGTACGGTGGTTGGTGAGCGGGGAGAGGAAGCCGGACAGCAGGTAGCCGTGAGCGCAGTGCAGTTCCAGCAGGTCGAACCCGCAGCCGGCGGCCCGGACCGCGGCGGCCGCGAAGTCGGAGCGGATCGACGCCAGGTCCTGCGCCGTCAGCGTGCGCGGGACAGCAGAGACGCCCGGCCGGTAGGGCGCGGCCGAGGCCGCCACGACCGGCCAGTTGCCCTCCGGGAGGGGGTCGTCCATGCCCTCCCACATCAGCCGCGTCGAGCCCTTGCGGCCCGCATGGCCGAGCTGGACGCCGAGCGCGGTGCCGGGGGCGGAGGTGTGCACGAAGTCCGCGATCCGGGTCCAGGCCGCCGCCTGCTCGGCCGTGTACAGGCCGGTGCAGCCGGGGGTGATCCGGCCCTCCGCGGACACGCAGACCATCTCGGTCATCACCAGGGCGGCGCCGCCGAGGGCCCGCGCGCCCAGGTGCACCAGGTGGAAGTCTCCCGGCATCCCGTCGCCGTCCTGCGCGGAGTACATGTCCATCGGGGAGACCACGACCCGGTTGCGCAGGGTCAGCCCGCGCAGCTTCAGCGGCGTGAACATCGGCGGGGTGCGCTCGTCCGGGCAGCCGAAGTCCCGCTCCACGGCCCGGGTGAACCGCTCGTCGCGCAGCCGCAGGTTGTCGTGGGTCACCCGGCGGCTGCGGGTGAGCAGGTTGAAGGCGAACTGCCGGGCGGGCTGGTCCACGTACCCGGCGATCTCCTCGAACCACCGCATGCTGGCGGCGGCGGCCCGCTGGGTCGAGGCCACCGCCGGGCGCCGGGCGGCCTCGTACGCGGCGAGGGCGGCGGGTACGTCAGGCTCCGCCGCCACCGCTTCGGCGAGTGCGAGCGCGTCCTCCACCGCCAGCTTGGTGCCCGAGCCGATGGAGAAGTGCGCGGTGTGCGCCGCGTCGCCGAGCAGGACCACGTTGCCGTGCGACCACCGCTCGTTGGTGACCGTACGGAACTCGGTCCACGCCGAGCGGTTGCCGTGCAGCGGGCGCCCGCGCAGGGCCTCGCCGAAGATCTTGGCGCAGCGGGCGGCCGATTCGGCCTCGTCGCACAGGTCGAAGCCGGCGGCCCGCCACACCGTCTCGTGCATCTCCACGATCACGGTGGAGGCGTCCGCGGAGTACGGATAGGCGTGCAGCTGCATGACGCCGTGCTCGGTCTCCGCGATCTCGAAGCGGAACGCGTCGAAGGCGAAGTCGGCGGCGAGCCAGATGTACCGGCAGTGCCCGCTGGTCAGCGTCGGGCGGAAGTGCGCGGCGCCGCTCTGCCGGGTCGCGCTGTGTACCCCGTCGGCCGCGACGACCAGGTCGTACGAGGCCGCCAGGACCTCGGCGGCCGGCGCCGGGGTGCGGAAGCGGAGCCTGACCCCGAGTCCGGCGCAGCGCTCGTGGAGCAGCTCCAGCAGCCGGCGCCGGCCGAGGGCGGCGAAGCCGTGGCCGCCGGAGGTCAGCAGCCGGCCCCGGTGCACGATGTCGATGTCGTCCCAGCGCACGAACTCGGCGCCGAGGGCGGCGTAGACCACGGTGTCGGCCCGTTCGATGCCGCCGAGGGTCTCGTCGGAGAGCACCACCCCGAAGCCGAAGGTGTCCTCCGGGGCGCCCCGCTCCCAGACCTCGACCGTGTGGCCCTGGCGGGCCAGCAGCGCGGCGGCGTACAGGCCCCCGGGCCCGCCGCCCACGACGGCGACCCGCATTGCGCTGCCTGCCGGCATGGCGCTACCTGCCCTTCCACTCCGGAGGCCGCTTCCCGGTGAAGGCGGCGTGGAACTCGGCGTAGTCCCGGCCGTTCATCAGCAGGGCCTGGGTGTTGGCGTCGAGCTCGACCGACGCGGCCAGCGGCATGTCGAGTTCGGCGGTCAGCAGCGCCTTGGTCTGCGCGTACGCGAGGGCCGGGCCTGCGGCGAGGTGCGCGGCGAGTTCGGCGGCCCGCAGGCCGGCCTTGCCCTCCTCGGTGACCTCGCTGAGCAGGCCGATGCGCTCGGCCTCCGGCGCGCGTACGGGTTCGCCGAGCATCAGCAGCCGGGTGGCGTGGCCGAGGCCGACGACGCGGGGCAGCAGGTACGCGGCGCCCATGTCCCCGCCGGAGAGGCCGACGCGGGTGAAGAGGAACGCGAAGCGGGCGGTGGGGTCGGCGATCCGGAAGTCGGCGGCGAGGGCGAGGACGGCGCCGGCGCCGGCGGCGACCCCGTGTACGGCGGCGATGACCGGGAAGGGGCATTCCCGGATGGCCCGCACCACCTGGCCGGTCATCCGGTTGAAGTCGAGGAGCTGGGCCGTGTCCATGGCGAGGGTGGCGCCGATGATCTCGTCTACGTCCCCGCCGGAGCAGAAGCCGCGCCCCTCGCCGCCGAGGACGAGGGCGCGTACGGTCCGCTCGCGGGAGAGCTCGGCGAGCAGGTCGCGCAGGTCGGCGTAGGCGCCGAAGGTGAGGGCGTTGAGTTTCTCGGGGCGGTCGAGGGTGACGGTGGCCACGCCGTCCTGCCGGGTCACCCGCAGGTGGCGCCACCGTTCGGTCGCTGCTGTGGAACCGATGAAGGGGCTCACACGATCGACGGTATCACTGCATCGTGACTGCCGTCACAGAAACGCGACACATGGGTGAGGGGTGCCCCGCGGGATCAAAACGGCACTCCGTATCGTTGAAAGTGGAAGTTCCCCCTCCGCACTCGCCCCGCCGCTCGTTCCCCTTGCCCTTTTGCTCTCCCGCTCTCTTGTCCCTCCCGCTCTCCCGCTCCCGGAACGGAGGTCCCGCATGCCCGACGTCTTCGCCTGGCGCATCCCGCTGCCCCGCACGACAGCCGCCGTGCCGCTCGCGCGCGCCCTCGTCCGCACGGCGCTCACCGACGTCCCCGTCGTGCACGCCGACAGCGACACGGCGGAGCTGCTGACCGCGGAGCTGGTCGCCAACGCCGTGGAGCACACCGCCGGGGAGGAACCGATCGAGCTGGTCGTGGAGCTGCTGGCCGACGGCTGCCAGGTCGAGGTCCACGACGGCGATCCGCGGCCGCCCGGCACCCTCGGCCCGGCCGGCGCCCCGGGCGCCCGCCCGGACGACCTGTTCCCCGACCCGTGGCAGGAGCACGGCCGCGGGCTGCCGCTGATCCGCGCCCTCAGCTCGGCCTGCGGCCACCGCCCGACGGCGGACGGGAAGGCGGTCTGGTTCACCCTGGCGGCGCGGCCCGCATGACTATGCGGGCCGCAGCACGGCCTGACCGGCGGCCGGCCCGGCGAGGGTCGCGACAAGCACGGCCTTGATGGTGTGCAGCCGGTTCTCGGCCTCGTCGAAGACCACGGAGTGCGCGGATTCGAACACCTCCTCCGTCACCTCCAGCGAGTCCAGCCCGTGCCGTTCGTGGATCTCCCGGCCGACCTTGGTGCCCAGGTCGTGAAAGGCCGGCAGGCAGTGCAGGAACTTCACGTCGGGGTTGCCCGTCGCGCGCAGCACGTCCATCGTGACGGCATACGGGGCCAGGGCGGCGATCCGCTCGTCCCAGACCTCCTTGGGCTCGCCCATGGAGACCCACACGTCGGTGGCGACGAAGTCGGCCTGGGCCACACCCTCGGCGACCTCCTCCGTCAGCGTGATCCGGGCCCCGCTGGCCGCCGCGAGCCCGCGCGCCCGCGACACCACGGACTCGGCCGGCCAGTAGGCCTTCGGCGCGACGATGCGCACGTCCATGCCGAGCAGCGCGCCGGTCACCAGGTACGAGTTCCCCATGTTGAAGCGGGCGTCCCCGAGGTAGGCGAAGACGATGCGCTCCAGCGGCTTGGCGCAGTGTTCGGTCATGGTGAGCACGTCGGCCAGCATCTGGGTGGGGTGCCAGTCGTCGGTGAGGCCGTTGAACACGGGCACGCCGGAATGGGCGGCGAGCGCCTCGACGGCCTCCTGGCTGTCACCCCGGTACTCGATGCCGTCGAACATCCGGCCCAGCACCCGCGCCGTGTCCTTGACCGACTCCTTGTGGCCGATCTGGGAGCTGGCGGGGTCGAGGTAGGTGGTGTGAGCGCCCTGGTCGGCGGCGGCGACCTCGAACGCGCAGCGGGTGCGCGTCGAGGTCTTCTCGAAGATCAGCGCGATGTTCCTGCCCTGGAGGCGGCGCTGCTCGGCCCCGGCCTTCTTGGCCGCCTTGAGGTCGGCCGCGAGCTCGATCAGGCCGCGGAACTCGGCGGCGGAAAAGTCGAGCTCCTTGAGGAAACTGCGGCCGACGAGGTCGGTGGCCATGGGGACACTCCAAGGGTCGCGCTGCTAGGGGATTCTGGAAGTCTATACGATCCTTTGCATTGATATACAGAGGGGTCTCAGACCGGATCCCGCTCCACCGGGCAGCTCATGCACCGCGGCCCGCCCCGCCCCCGCCCCAGCTCGCTGCCCGGGATCTCGATGACCTCGATGCCCTCCTTGCGCAGGTGGGTGTTGGTCGTCACGTTCCGCTCGTACGCCACCACCACCCCCGGCTCCACGGCCAGCACGTTGCAGCCGTCGTCCCACTGCTCGCGCTCCGCCGCGTGCACGTCCTGCGTCGCGGTGAGCACCCGGATCGAGTCCAGCCCGAGCGCGGCGGCGATGGCCCGGTGCATGTGCTCCGGCGGGTGGTCGGTCACCTTCAGTTCCTGGAGGCCCTCCCCCGGCTCGATCGTGTAGGAGCGCAACATGCCGAGGCCCGCGTACTGAGTGAACGTATCTCCGTCCACCATCGTCATCACCGTGTCCAGGTGCATGAAGGCCCGCCGCTTCGGCATGTCCAGCGCCACGATGGTGGTCGCCGACCCGGCGGCGAACAGGCCCCGCGCGAGCATCTCCACCGCCTGCGGCGTGGTCCGCTCGCTCATCCCGATCAGCACCGCACCGTTGCCGATGACGAGCACGTCCCCGCCCTCGATCGTCGAGGGGTAGTCCGCCTGTCCCTGCGACCAGTAGTGGAACGCGCCGGAGGAGGTGAAGAGCGGGTGGTGCTTGTAGATCGCCTCGAAGTGCACCGTCTCCCGCTGCCGGGCCGGCCAGCGCATGGCGTTGATGGACACCCCGTCGTAGATCCAGGCGGAGGTGTCCCGGGTGAACAGGTGGTTGGGCAGCGGCCCCAGCAGGAAGTCGTCCAGCTCCATGGCGTGGAAGCGGACCGACACCGGCTCCGCGTGCCGCTCCAGGTACTCGCGCTTGGTCATCCCGCCGACCAGCGCCTCGGCCAGCCCGGCCACCGGCAGCTGGTCGAAGACCGCGCGCAAGTGGTCGGTGGCGAGCGGACCGTACTCCTTCTCGTCGAACACCCGGTCCAGCACGAGGTGTCGGGCCTCCGGGATCTCCAGGGCCTCGCACAGCAGGTCGCCGAAGAGGTGCACCTCCACGCCGCGGTCGCGCAGGACGTCCGCGAAACCGTCGTGCTCCTGACGGGCCCGGCGCACCCACAGCACGTCGTCGAAGAGCAGCGCGTCCTTGTTGCTCGGTGTGAGCCGCTTCAGCTCCAGATCGGGCCGGTGGAGGATGACGCGGCGAAGCCGCCCGGTCTCGGAGTCGACATGGAATCCCATGGCATACACGTTCGCAGACCGGACGGCTTTTTGACGTGGCGTTCGCTCAGGAGACGCGGCGCAGCCGGCATCCCCCGCGGTCCCGGCGGCGCCGGCGGGATCAGCGCAGGCCGAGGAGGGCCGACGGGGCCCCGATCAGCTCCGGGGCGGTCAGGCCCAGCTTGGGGGTGGTCACGTTCGGGATGCCGTAGTTGCTGCCGTCCGGCATCGTCAGCGGGGCGCCGACGACCGCACCGGGGGTGCGGGCGAGCAGATCGGTGGCCGGGGACTCCAGCGAGCCCTCGCCGTCGGTCTTCGGGTCGCCGAGCAGGTTCGGCACCGGCGCCCCGACCAGGGTGCTGCCGAGCTCGGTGGTGACCGGCAGCACCGGGAGGATCGGGCTGGGGAGCAGATCGCCCTTGTGGTAGCGGGGGGCCTCCGGCGCGCCGACGACCGGCACCGGCACCGCGGTGGCCACGCGCGGGGTGTCCACGCCCAGTGTGGTCTTCACGGCGTCCAGGGGGACACCCACCGGCACCGAGTCGGCCACGGCCGGGGTGGCCGCGCCGGCCGCGGCCATACAGGTCATGAGTGCCGCAATGCTTCCGCGCGCGGTCATCTTCATAGGTGACGTTCCGTCCTTCCAGGGTCGCGGACATTCCGCTGCCCTGGATGAACGATCCCGCCGGCGGTTTTCCCGGCGTTCGGCGGGAAAGTTCCCCCATACGACCTAATTCGGGGCCGTACAGGGGCCTCACCTTTACGGCTCCGCTGTACGGCTCCGCGTACGTCCCCGCTCACAACCGGGGGTCGACCGGCTCCGATTCGAGGGCGAGCACCGCGAACACCGCCTCGTGCACCCGCCACAGCGGCTCCTCGCCCGCCAGCCGGTCGAGGGCCTCCAGCCCGAGCGCGTACTCACGCAGGGCCAGCGAGCGCTTGTGCCCCAGGAACCGCTGCCGCAGCTTCTCCAGCTGCTCCGGACGCGTGTACTCCGGGCCGTAGATGATCCGCAGGTACTCCCGCCCGCGCACCTTGACCCCGGGCTGGACCAGCCGGCCCTTGCCGTCCCGGGCGTACGCCTGGAGCGGCTTGACCACCATGCCCTCCCCGCCCGCGGCCGTCAGCTCCAGCCACCAGTCGGTGCCCGCCCGTACGGAGTCCTCGTCGGCGGTGTCGACCAGGATCCGGCCGGTGCGGCGCAGCAGCCCGGTGCCGGCCGCCTCGTCGGCGGCCACGAGCCGGTCCAGCCAGAACAGCTGCTCGTCGTGGGGTACGGCGGCCAGCGAGCGCCCGGCCGCCGCCAGCAGCTGGAACGGCGCGAACCGTACCCCGTCCAGCCCGTCGGTGGTCCAGCAGTAGCGCCGGTAGGCGTCGGTGAACCGCTCGGCGTCGGCGGCCCGGTCCCGCTGGCGGGCGAGCAGGCCGCCGGTGTCGATGCCCCGCTCCGCGGCCGCGGCCAGGGCGCCGAGGGCGTCCGGGAACACGGCGCGGGAGGCCGCGCCGACGGCGGCGTACTGGTTGCGCAGCAGGCCGGTGGACTTCAGCGACCAGGGCAGCAGCTCCCCGTCCAGCAGCAGCCAGTCGGTGGCCAGCTCCTCCCACAGGCCCGCGTCGGTGACGGCGCCACGGAGCCGGGCGAGGACCTCCTCCGTGACCTCGGGGTCCTGGAAGAAGGGCCGCCCGGTGCGGGTGTAGACGGAACCGGTCAGTCCTCCCCCACCGCCTTCGGCGTGGGAGGCACCCCCGGCGCCGAAGCGCGCACGGGCCGCCTCCGCGTCCTTGCAGAGCAGCACGGTGGCGCGGGAGCCCATGTGCTTCTCCTCGCAGACGACCTGGGCGATGCCGTCCTTGCGGTACTGGGCGAAGGCCTCGGCCGGGTGCTCCAGGTAGCCGCTCTCGTTCGAGGTGGCGGTGGGCGCCATGGTCGGCGGCAGGTACGGGACGAGCCGCGGGTCCACCGCGAAGCGGCTCATGACCTCCAGGGCCGCCGCCGCGTTCTCCTCGCGCACGGTGACGTTGCCCAGGTGCCGGGTCTCGACGATCCGGCGCCCGTGCACGTCGCCCAGGTCGAGCGGGCGCCCGTCCCGTGACGAATCCAGTGCAGCGCCGCCCGGCGCCTCGGTGGCCAGCGGCCTGACCGGCTCGTACCAGACCTTCTCGGCCGGTACGTCGACCAGTTCGCGCTCGGGCCAGCGCAGGGCGGTCATCTTCCCGCCGAAGACGGCGCCCGTGTCCAGGCAGATGGTGTTGTTGATCCAGGAGGTGTCCGGGACCGGGGTGTGACCGTAGACCACGACCGCCTTGCCGCGGTACTCCTCGGCCCACGGGTAGCGCACGGGCAGGCCGAACTCGTCGGTCTCGCCGGTGCTCTCCCCGTACAGGGCGTGCGAGCGGACCCGGCCGGAGGTGCGCCCGTGGTACTTCTCGGGCAGGCCGGCGTGGCAGACCACCAGCTTGCCGCCGTCGAGCACGTAGTGGCTGACGAGGCCGCGGATGAACTCCCGCACCTCCTGGACGAACTCCTCCGGCTCGCGGCCGAGCTGCTCGATCGTCTCGGCGAGCCCGTGGGTCTGCTGGACCTTGGAGCCCTTGAGGTAACGGCCGAGCTTGTTCTCGTGGTTCCCGGGCACGCACAGGGCGTTGCCGGAGCCGACCATGCCCATCACCCGGCGCAGGACGCCGGGGCTGTCCGGGCCGCGGTCGACGAGGTCGCCGACGAACACGGCGGTGCGGCCCTCCGGGTGGACGCCGTCCTCGTAGCCGAGCTTGGCGAGCAGGGTCTCCAGTTCGGAGGAACAGCCGTGGATGTCACCGATGATGTCGAA
The DNA here is from genome assembly GCF_001279655.1 of Streptomyces sp. WM6372. NCBI lineage: Bacteria > Bacillati > Actinomycetota > Actinomycetes > Kitasatosporales > Streptomycetaceae > Streptomyces > Streptomyces sp. WM6372. Next base: position 79,629 of record NZ_LGDB01000191.1, read on the forward strand.
GGGGCCGGTGAGGTGGGTGAGGTCGTTGTACCTCTTCTCCCGCACCACCTCGGCGGCCTCGGCCTCCTCCGGAGTGCGCAGCACGTGCACCTTGCGGAAGCCCTCGCGCTCCAGTCCGCGCAGCGAGCGGCGCAGGTCACGGCGGTGCCGCTGGATGACGGCGCGGGGCAGCCCGGCCCGGTCGGGGCGGGTGGCGTTGCGTTCGGCGCAGACCTCCTCGGGCATGTCGAGGACGATGGCGATGGGCAGTACGTCGTGCTCGCGGGCCAGCTGGACCAGCTGCCGGCGGGCCTCGGCCTGCACGCTGGTGGCGTCGACGACGGTCAGGCGGCCGGCCGCGAGGCGCTTGCCGGCGATGTAGTGCAGGACCTCGAAGGCGTCCCGGCTCGCGCTCTGGTCGTTCTCGTCGTCGGCGACGAGGCCCCGGCAGTAGTCGGAGGAGATGACCTCGGTGGGCTTGAAGTGCCTGCGGGCGAAGGTGGACTTCCCGGATCCGGTGGCCCCGACGAGGACGACGAGGGACAGGTCGGTGACGGGAAGTACGCGGTTGCCGGTACTGGTCATGCGGCCTCTCCCTCCTTGGCGGTGTCGGTGGCGGTTGCGGTTGCGGTTGCGGTGTTGGTCTGGATCTGGGTGAAGACGGCCATCTGGGTGGGCGGCCCCACCTCGGGGTCGTCGTCGCCGACGGGTACGAAGGCGACCTCGTACCCGTGGCGTCCGGCCACGGAGGCGGCCCAGCCGCTGAACTCCTCGCGGTTCCACTCGAAGCGGTGGTCGCCGTGCCGGACGTGCCCGGCGGGCAGGGTCTCCCAGCGGACGTTGTATTCGACGTTGGGGGTGGTGACGAGGACCGTACGGGGGCGGGCCGCGCCGAACACCGCGTACTCCAGGGCGGGCAGCCGCGGCAGGTCCAGGTGCTCGATGACCTCGCTGAGCACGGCCGCGTCGTAACCGGCCAGCCGCTTGTCGGTGTACGCGAGCGAGCCCTGGAGCAACCGGACGCGGCTGCTCTGCCGCTCCCCCATCCGCTCCAGGCGCAGCCGTTTGGCGGCCATGCCGAGGGCCCGCATGGACACGTCGAGACCGACGATCTCGGTGAAGGCCGGCTCCTTGAGGAGGGCCTGCACCAACTGGCCCTGTCCGCAGCCGAGGTCGAGGACCCGGGCCGCACCGGCGGCGCGCAGCGCGGCGAGGATCGCCTCACGGCGCTGCACGGCGAGCGGCAGCGGCCTTTCGTCGGCCTCCTCCACGGCGTTGTCGAGCTCCTCCACCTCACTGCCGTCGGCCTCGGCCAGACGCAGCAGCTCCAACCGCTCCAGGGCGTCGCGCGTCAGCCTTTTGTGCCGGGCGAGATAACGGGCACTGATGAGTCCGTTCTCGGGGTGAGCGGCGAGCCAGCCGTCCCCGGCACGCAGCAGCTTGTCGACCTCGTCGGGCGCGACCCAGTAGTGCTTGGCGTCGTCGAGCACGGGCAGCAGCACGTAGAGCTGCCGCAGGGCATCGGCGAGCCGCAGCTCGCCCTCCAGGACGAGCCGTACGTACCGGGAGTCCCCCCACTCCGGGAACTGCTCGTCGAGCGGTACGGGTTCGGCCCGTACGAGGTCCCAGCCGAGCGGATCGAAGAGCCGGTGGACGAGCTCCGGCCCGCCGCGCGCGGGCAGCGCCGGTATCTCGATCCGCAGCGGACGCACCTGCTCCGGCAGCTCGGGCCGGGCCGCGCACTTGGCGGCCAGGGCGCTGCGGAAGACGGAACCGAGCGCGACGGCGAGCAGCGAGGAGGCCGCGTACGGGCGGTCGTTGACGTACTGCGCGAGCGCGGCGTCGGGCGCCCCGCCCCGCCCCTTGCCCTGGCCCCGCCGCACGAGCGCGACGGGATCCACCTCCAGCAGCAGCGCCGCCGTGCACCGTTCGTCCGCGGCTTCGGGATAGAACACGTGGGCAACGCCGTGGGAGGTGGAGAACGCCTGCACCTTCCCGGGATGCTTGTGCAGCAAAAAGCCCAGGTCGGTAGCCGGGTGCTCGGCACTGCCAGTGGTGGAGATCGTCAAGAACATGCAGCTCAGCATGGACGCAGCCCACCGCCGGGGGCCACTGGATTTCCCCCCTCCACCGTCCCCCGCCCACCCCGCGGATCCCGATCCGGGCAAGTGCCCGACAACCGCGCGGCGGGCGCTGTACGGTCCCCGGAACACGGCGTTCCCCCGTGCCGCAGCAGCCCCGTCGCCCAGGAGGGCTTCCCCTCGTGTACCCGCCGCAGCCCTACCCACCCATGCCCGCGCCCGTCCGCCGCTGGTGGCAGCATCCCGCCCTGATCATCGCTCTGTTGGTCGTGATCCCGCCCGCGGGCATCGCGCTCGCCTGGACGAGCCGGTGGGGGCAGGCCAAGAAGATCGTCGCAACGGTTCTCGCCGGTCTGTGGTTCCTCACGCCCTTCCTGGGCGACCCGCCGAAGAAGGCCGAGGCCGACTCCAAGCCGGCCGCTCTGGCGTCCGCCCCGCCCAGTGCGAGCGCCGGCCGGGCCGAGCCGCCCGCCCTCGTCGGCCGGAACCTCAAGGAGGCGAGGGCCACGGCGCTCGCCGCCGGATTCGGCGTGCTCTCGCACGACGCCTCCGAGGGGAACGCCGCCCAAGTGGCCGAGGACGACTGGAAGGTGTGCTTCCAGAGCGTGCTCACCGAGAAGGCCGGTGCGATACCCGCGCTCGACTTCGGCGTGGTCCGCACCGCTGTCCCGTGCCCCGCGAAGGACGGGGATCCGATCCCCTATCCGAAGATGCCCAAGGTCGTCGGTCTGGCCTTCGCCAAGGCGTCGGAGACGCTCGGGCCGATCGGCTTCCAGAAGATCGAGCCGCAGAGCGCGTACACGGACGTCACCCTGCCGGCCGCCGTGGACGACTGGGTCGTCTGCTTCCAGGAGCCCGCGGAGGGCAAGGAGATCAGCGCGCCCGGTACCACCTCCGCCTCCCTGAAGCTCGCGTCCCCCGGGACCGCCTGCCCGAGTGCGCCGAACACCCGGCTCCACCCGGAGCCGGCGCCGGCGCCGACGCATGAGGACGGCGGCTCCGGCAGCACGTCATCGGGCGGGTCCTCTTCCGGGGGATCGGCGTCCGGGGGTTCGTCCTCTGGTGGGTCCTCCTCCGGGGGGTCTTCCTCCTCTGGTGGGTCGTCGTCCACGGGTGGATCGTCCTCCTCCGGGGGGTCATCCTCCTCGGGTGGGTCCGACAGCGGTGGCTCGGGTGCGGGCACCGTGACACCCGGAGCGTTCTGCTCCCCGGCCGGGGCGACCGGCGTCAGCAAGAAGGGCGTCTCCTACACCTGCAAGGGTCCCGGTCAGCCCCGCTGGCGCCAATGACCGGTCCCGTCCCCCTCGATCCCCGCGGCCAGACCGGCGATGTCGGGCGGGCCGATGCGGCAGCAGCCGCCGATCAGGCGGGCGCCCGCGGCGCGCCAGGCCTCGACGGGCCAGGGGGCGGGGTGGGGCGGGGCGTGCCAGGTGGCGGTGGGCGCGTCCCAGACGGAGCCGTCGTTGGGGTAGGCCAGGAGCGGTGTGGCGGTGACGGAGGCGGCCGCCTCCAGGGCGGGCAGCACGTCCGCCGGGTCGCAGCAGTTGACGCCGACCGCGATGACCTCCGGTGCCTCGGCGGCGAGGGCGAAGGCCTCGGGGAGCGGCTGGCCGGCGCGGGTACGGCCGCCGGCCACGGTGTAGCTCAGCCAGGCGGCCGCCCCCGTTCCGGCGAGGACGCCGAGGAGGGCTTCGGCCTCCTCCGCGTCCGGGACGGTCTCCAGTGCCAGGACATCGGCGCCCGCCGCGAGCAGCGCCTCGATGCGGGGGCGGTGGAAGGCGGCGAGCTCGCGCACGCTCAGCCCGTACCGCCCGCGGTATTCGGAGCCGTCCGCGAGCACCGCCCCGTACGGGCCGACCGAGGCGGCGACCCAGACCTCGTGGTCGGCGGCCTCGGCCGCCCGGGCGGCCAGCGCGACGCTGCGGTGCAGCAGGGCGGTGGTCTCGGCCCGGTCGTGGCCCTGGGCGGCGAAGGCCTCGTACCCGACCTGGTAGCTGGCGGTGATCAGCACCTCGGCCCCGGCCCGCGCGTACGCCGTGTGCGCGGCCTCCACCTGGTCCGGCCGCTCGGCGAGCACCCGGCCCGACCAGAGACCTCCGGACAGGTCGCAGCCCTGGTCGGCGAGCTGATTGCTGAGCCCCCCGTCCAGGAGCACGACCCTGCGGGCCAGGGCTTCTGCGAGCGGGCCGGACGCGCGGGGCACGGTTCCTCCGCCTCCCTCAGCCGAGCTGGGACAGCACCTGGGCCGAGATCAGCTCCAGGTGGTCCAGGTCGTCGAGGTCGAGCAGCTGGAGGTAGACGCGGGAGCTGCCGACGGCCGCGTAGGCGCCGATCTTCTCCACCACCTCCGCCGGGGAGCCGGCCAGGCCGTTGGCCTTGAGCTCGTCCACGTCGCGGCCGATGGCGGCGGCCCGGCGGGCGACCTCGGCGTCGTCCTTGCCGACGCACACCACCAGGGCGTTGGAGTAGACGATGTCGCCGGCCCCCCGCCCGGCCTCCTCCGCGGCCCGGCGCACCCGGCCGAACTGCCGCTCGCTGTCCGCGATCGACGCGAACGGCATGTTGAACTCGTCCGCGTACCGGGCGGCGAGGCGCGGGGTGCGCTTCGCGCCGTGACCGCCGATGAGTACGGGCACCTTGGCCTGGGCCGGCTTGGGCAGCGCCGGGGACTTCTCCACCTGGTAATGGGTGCCCGCGTAGTCGAAGGTGGCGCCGGGCTCGGTCGCCCACAGCCCGGTGACGATGGCCAGCTGTTCCTCCAGCCGGGCCATCCGCTCCGCCGGGAACGGGATGCCGTACGCCTTGTGCTCCTCCTCGAACCAGCCCGCGCCCAGGCCCAGTTCGATCCGGCCGCCGGACATCTGGTCGACCTGCGCCACCTGGATGGCGAGCACGCCGGGCAGCCGGAAGGTACCGGCCGTCATGAGCGTGCCGAGCCGGATCCGCCGCGTCTCCCGGGCCAGGCCCGCGAGGGTGATCCAGGCGTCGGTGGGCCCCGGCAGGCCGTCCGCCGACCCCATCTTCAGATAGTGGTCCGACCGGAAGAACGCGTCGAAGCCCAGGTCCTCGGTGGCCTTCGCGACGGTCAGGAGGGTGTCGTAGCTCGCGCCCTGCTGGGGCTCGGTGAAAATACGGAGATCCATGACTCCCATCCTGCCTCGCCCACCCCTGCAGGGTGAATCTCCGTCAACCGGACGGACCACCCCCGGCCGGGCCAGTGACCGGCCCGGATGGGGATCGTTGGCTCGGGCGGAGCCGGACCGCCCGGCCCGCGCGCCGGCGGCCTTCCGCCGATGCGTCCACCGCCCCCTTCCGCCTCGGAAGGGCCAGGGCCGAGGAGGCCGCCATGTCCCACGAGTCCGTGCCCGAGCACACGGGACAAACCGGACAGGCAGCATACGACCATGCACGCCAGGAACCCGCGGCGGCCGCCCAGGGTGGCGCACCGAAGGGCCTGCTCCAGCAGATGGAAGAGCTGATGGCGGCGCTGAACGCCGACCTGTCGCAGCTCGACGCCGACCTCCAGTCCTCCACGGACCGCGCCCCCGGCGCGCCGCTGACCCCGGGCAGCCGTACCCCCGAGAGCGAGCGCCCGTCCCACCGGTCGTACTGACCATGCCGGTCGGATGACCGTGCGGGTCCCGTCGCGCGCGGCGGGACCCCGATTCCGCTCGCACCGTTCCCCGTCAGGCCACGCCGGAGGCCGAGCCCCGTTCGCGGACCGCCAGCCTGCGCAGGGCGCCCCTGACCCGGTCGCTCGATTCGTCGGCCGCGTCTATGGACTCTATGCACTGCCAGTACAGGCCTTCGTCGTCCGTCGCGCAGGCCACCCCGACCAGGGCTATCCCCACTTCGCCGAGCAGCGCCTGCAGTCCCAGGAGAGCCTGGCGGACATCCGCCACCCCGGTCAGCTGCGCGGCTCTCGGCGGATAGTCGGGCGCGCTGCCCTCTCCGCGCAGGGCCGCTCTGTCGAGCACCCCGCAGCCTCTGCCCCCCGCTTCACCCAGTCCCCGCGCCTCCGATCTCAGCTCCGGCGGCCCCGTGACCGCCAGCCAGCTCCCGATCCCCTGGGCGAGCGCCTGGGCCTGCCAGGCCTCGCCCACGATGTCCATCGCCGCCCCGCTCTGTGCCAGCGCGTGCCGGCCGGCCGCGATGAGCCGTACCGCATCCATATGCCGTCCCCCGTCCGCACGACATCCGCCATCCTCACCACTACCCAGAGTGAGGGCAATGGGCCAGTAAAGCCAGGGGTATTCGGAAATCTGTGGACACAAACATGGTTGTGGACGACGCCATCACTCCGAAGAGTGACAATTCGATGTCGGAGGCCCTGTCACCGGGAAGCGGAGCTCGTTCCTCTCGATCTTCGCGGCGAGCGCATCCAGCACATCCACCCCGAGAACCTCACAGAATTGCAGCAGATACGCCAGCACGTCGGCCACCTCATCGGCCACGCGGTGCGCGGTTTCCGGCTCCTCCATGACCTTCGCCGACTGTTCCGGGGTCAGCCACTGGAAGATTTCGACCAGTTCGGACACTTCCACACTCAGCGCCACGGCCAGGTTCTTGGGCGTGTGGTACGGCTCCCAGCCGCGCGCCGCGGCGAACTCGGCCAGCCGCCGCTGAAGTTGGTGCAGCCGCTCGTGCGGCCGCGGCTCGTCGCCGTGCTGTACGTCCCGCTCATCGCTCATGGCGTCAGGTCTACCACCGCCACCCCCGGGGTCACGCGGGCGGCCGCGGCCGCCGCCTCCCCCACCGCCGCGAGCAGCCGGACATGGCCGCGGCCGCAGGACAGCAGGGCCAGCCGCAACAGCTCGGCGCTCTGCCGCCCGTCCAGATCGCGGTCGAAGCCGTCGGCGAGGACGGTCAGCGCCTGCCGGGCGGAGATCAGTTCGGCGGCCGGGTCCATGGCGAGCACCCCCGGGCCGGTCAGCAGGACCAGCGCCAGCGCGAGGAAGCGGAGCTCGCCCGCGCCGAGCCGGCCCAGTTCCGTGGCGGGCCCGGAGCGGCCCCGGTCCAGCACCGCCGTGACCGGGCCGTGCGCGGGATCCCGTACGTCCAGCCCCTCCACCGGGCCCGCGCAGCCGGTCCGCGCCGCCGCGGCGAGCAGCGCGTGGCGGGTGCCGCATTCGTGGCGGGTCCGGCGCAGCACGTCGGCGAGGTTGGCGCAGTCGCCGAGCAGCCGGCCCTCGCCCGGCGGGACGGGTGCGCGCATCCGGTCGGGGCTCGGGTCGCAGGGGAAGACCGAGCGCAGCGCCACCACCACCTGCTCCGCCGCCGCGAGCACCTGGCGCTGCCCGGCCGTGGAACCGGCGACGCGCAGCGGCAGGAGGGCGGTGCCGAGCCGGTCGTCGGGCAGCGGGGCCCGGGTGACGCCGACGGCCCCGCCGGTCAGCCAGGAGGCCTGCACGGAGCGCCGGCCGGGGTCGCGCAGGGCGGTGCCGAGAAGGATCTGCCCGTCCACCGCGAGCCGTTCGCCGACGATCCGGAGCGTGGGCTCGGCCTGTACGGCGAGGTCGAGGCGGACCGGCCCGGCGGGTCCGTCGACGGTGCAGCCGATGCGGAAGCCGCGCCGCCCCTGGCCGTCGGGCAGGGCCCGGTCGGGGATCCGGGCCTGCGGATCGGGGAACGCCTCCTCCAGGGTGGCCCCGGCCCCGAGCCCCGCCAGGGCCTCGTGGGCGGCCAGGACCTGGGACTTGCCGCTGCCGCTGGGCCCGGCGAGGAAGGTCACGGGCTCCAGCGCGAAGACGGCGCCGCGGTGCCTGCCGAACGCGGAGAGCCGCAATTCGGTGACGACGGGCCGATGGTGCACGACGGCGGGCCGCGGCGCGCGGGCCGCCGGCACGGCGCCGGCGGGCGGGAGCCCGTCGTCGGCAACGGCGGCGGATGACCCGGCACGGGCAGGGCCCCCGGCCCCCGGCGCGGTCAAGTCCAAAGAGGCGTCCATGCGCCGGACGGTACGGGCCGCCGGGCCCCCGGTGGGCGCGGCGAACCGTTCCGTCCTGGCGACCTTCCTACGATCGGGGGACGGCGGCGGCCGCGATCCCCTCGACCTCGGTCCCGACGGGCGCCAGCAGGAAGACGTTCCGGTCGACCCGGTGCATCCCGCTGCCCAGCCCGAAGACCACGCCACTGCTGAAGTCGAGGATCCGCTTGGCCACTTCGCTGTCGGCGCCGGTGAGGTCGAGCAGCACCGGGATCTGCGCGATCAGGTACTCGGCCACCTCCCGCGCATCGGCGAAGACCTGGACCCGGATCACGACGAAGCGCCGCTGCTCCGCCGCGGACGCCCCCGGCGCCGTGGGGATCGTGCGGTGGTCCACCCGGGAGGGCCACTCGTTGCGACTGCGCAGGGGGACCACCTGCGCGAGCCCCTCCCACTGTTCGTCCGTGACGTCGTACCTGCTCACCGGGCCGCCTCGGCCGTGCGCTTCATGTGCATCCCCCCATCTTCTCGTGTTTCACCCGTTCAGCCCAACAACGACACGAGCGACACGGGGTACTCCCGTGGAAGGGAATGGGTTAGGTTAGGCATGCCTAAGTCACTCGCCCAGGACGATGGAGAGATCCCGCATGCACATGCCCGGTGCTGCCCCCGCCACCCCGGCCGCCGGCCGGCCCGCCGATGCCGAGCGGGTCCGGTCGATCCTGGCCGCCGCCCACTCCATGACCGTGGTCACCGACGGGCTGAGCAGCGAGATCCGCCACCTCGACGGCTCGGACCCGATGGGCCGGCTGCACCTGCACCCCGCCGAACCCGGCGGCGCAGGCGAGCACCGGCCGTCGATCCGGCTGGAGTTCACCGACATCGCCCCCACGCCCGTACGGGACCGGGTGCGCGCCCGCGTCACGATCACCGGCCGCCTGCTGACGCCCTACACGGACGAAGGCGCCGGCTCCACCTGCATGGAGTTCGGCCGGGCCGTCCTGGAGACCGGCGAGGGCCGCACGTACGTCGGCCTCGAAGAGCTCGACGCGGCCTGCCCCGACCCCCTCGCCCCGTTCGAGGCCGGCATGCTCACGCACCTCCTCGACGACCACGCCGAGCTCGTCACGCTCCTCCTGCGCCTGGTCCGGCCGCTGCCCGCCGCGGCGATCGTCCGCGTACTGCCGCTCGCCATGGACCGGTACGGGATCACCCTGCGCCTGGAGCTGCACCGCGGCCACCACGACGTACGGCTGCCGTTCCCCTCTCCGCTGGACGACGTCGAGCAGTCCGGGGTACAGATCCAGGCCCTGTTCAGCGCGGCCCGGCGGCGCTCGCACCGCAACAGCCTGCCCGCGTGAGGAGCCCCGCACGGGAATAGGTCCCCCCGGGGTCCGGTTGGGGACGATCATGAAGGCAATCACGTACGACGCATACGGAACTTCCCGGAACCTCAAGCTCGTTGACGTACCGCAGCCCAAGGTCGGCCCCGGCGAGGTGCTGGTGCGGGTCAAGGCCGCCGGCGTCAACCCGGTCGACTGGAAGCTCGCCGCCGGATACCTCGACCCGATCCTCGAAGTCCGCTACCCCGTCATACCCGGCTGGGACGTGGCCGGCGTCGTCGAGGCCGTCGGCCCCGACACCTTCGACCACTCCGTCGGCGACGAGGTGTACGGGTACGTCCGCAAGGAGTGGGTCGAGCTCGGCACCTACGCCGAACTCGTCGCGGCCCCCGTCCGGACGCTGGCCCGCAAACCGCGTGCCCTGACCTTCGAGCAGGCCGCGGGCCTCCCGCTGGCCGGCCTCACCGCGTACCAGTCCCTCACCCGCGCGGGCCTCAAGGCCGGCGAGACCGTCGTCATCCATTCCGCAGCGGGCGGCACCGGCTCCTTCGGCGTGCAGATCGCCGTCGCGCTCGGTCTGCGCGTCATCGGCACCGCCGGCGCGCACAACCACGACTACCTGCGCTCGCTCGGCGCCGAACCCGTCCTGTACGGGGAGGGCCTGGCGGACCGGATCCGCGCACTCGCCCCCGAAGGCATCGACGCCGGGCTGGACTTCTTCGGGGACGGCGCCGTCGAGATCCTCCAGTCGCTCGTCAAGGAGCGTGACCGGGTGGTCTCCATCGCCGATTACGAGGCCGCCGCCAAGGGCGCGCACCAGCTGTGGGTGCGCCCCGACACGACCGACCTGACCTTCCTGGCGGAACTCTCCGACGCGGGCAAGCTCACGGTCAACGTGGAGCACGCGCTGCCGCTCGCCGAGGCCGCGAAGGCCTGGGAGCTCAGCGCGGCCGGCCGCACCCGCGGCAAGATCGTCCTCACCGTCTGACGACGCGCGGAGGCCGCCGGAGTACGAGGCTCCGGCGGCCGCGCGCTCACGTACCCGGGCCGCTCACGAGGCGGCCTGCGCGTACCGGTTCGCCGGGCGCGCGAGGCCGTAGTTCTCGCGCAGGGTCGCCCCCGTGTACTCGGTGCGGAACAGGCCGCGCCGCTGGAGGATCGGCACGACGTGGTCGACGAAGTCGGTGAGCCCGGTCGGCAGTACGGGCGCCATGACGTTGAACCCGTCGGCGGCGCCCTGGGTGAACCACTCCTCCAGCTGGTCGGCGATCTGCTCGGGCGTGCCGGCGAAGACGCGGTGACCGCGGCCGGCGCCGAGCCGGGCGATCAGGTCGCGCAGGCTGAGGCCGTCGCGGCGGGCCAGTTCGGCGACGAGCGTGAAGCGGCTCTTGTTGCCGTTGATGTCCCGCTCCTCGGGAAGCTCGGGCAGCGGGCCGTCGAGGGGCAGGCCGGTCAGGTCGGTGCCGAGCATGCCGGAGAGCTGGGCGAGCCCGTACTCCGGCACCTGGAGGTCGGTGAGCTGCTGCTCCAGGGCCTTGGCCTCGGCCTCGGTGGAGCCGATGACCGGGGCGATGCCGGGCAGGACGAGCAGGTCGGACTCGGCCCGGCCGTACTTCGCGAGGCGCGACTTGAGGTCCTTGTAGAAGGTCTGCCCGTCGGCGAGGGTCTGCTGGGCGGTGAAGACGGCCTCGGCGTACTGCGCGGCGAACTCCTTGCCGTCCTCGGAGGAGCCGGCCTGGACGAGCAGCGGGTGGCCCTGCGGCGAGCGGGGCACGTTGAGCGGGCCGGCGACGCCGAAGTACGTACCGCGGTGGGCGGCGGGGTGCAGCTTGTCGGTGTCGGCGTAGATGCCGCGCTCCTTGTCGAGGACGATCGCGTCGTCCTCCCAGCTGTCCCAGAGCTTGGTGGCCACGTCGAGGAACTCGCGGGCGCGTTCGTAGCGGAGGCCGTGTTCGAGGTGCTCGTCCTGACCGAAGTTGCGGGCCTCGTCCACGGTGCCGGAGGTGACGATGTTCCATCCGGCGCGGCCGTTGCTGATGTGGTCGAGGGAGGCGAACTTGCGGGCGAGGTGGAAGGGCTCGTTGAAGGTGGTCGAGACGGTGGCGATCAGCCCGATGTGCTCGGTGACGGCGGCGATGGCGGAGAGCAGGGTGAGCGGCTCGAACCCGCCGAGGGCGTTGTAGCGGGCCTTGCCCCAGAGCGCGAGCCCGTCGGCGAAGAAGATCGAGTCGAGCCGCCCCCGCTCGGCGGTCCGCGCCAGCTCCTGGAAGTACCGCAGGTCGGTGACCCGCTCGGGACTGCTGTCGGGATGCCGCCAGGCGGCGTCGTGGTGCCCGGCGTTCATGAGGAACGCGTTGAGGTGGAGGGTCCGGCGTGCGGTCATGATGGTGTTCCTCGGGGTGGGAGAGACGGGTGTCAGGCGGGGACGCGCCAGAGGCTGAGGCGGCGTTCGACGGTGATGAGGAGCTGGTTGAAGGCGACGCCGATGGCCGAGATGGTGACGATGCCCGCGTACATCTCCGGGATCGCGAAGTTGAACTGCGAGGCGTTGATCAGGTAGCCGAGACCCGCCTTGGCGCCGATCATCTCGGCGGCCACGAGGACCAGGATCGAGACGGCGCCGGCCAGCCGGATGCCGGTGAAGACGGCCGGTACGGAGGCCGGCAGGATCACCTTCTGGAACAGCCTCGGCGTGGACAGGTCCATGGACCGGGCGAGTCTGACCAGCGTCGGATCGGCGTTGCCGACGGCGCTGATGGTGTTCAGCAGGATCGGCCAGACGCAGGCGTAGACGACGATGGAGAGCTTCGAGGTCTCGCCGATGCCGAGCAGCAGGACGAACACCGGCAGCAGCGCGAGGGCCGCGGTGTTGCGGAACACCTCCAGCAGCGGGCCGAGCAGCACCGCGACGGGGCGGTACCAGCCGATCAGCAGGCCGAGCGGGACCGCGACGACGACGGCGATGCCGAAGCCGCCGAAGGAACGGACGAGGCTGGCCTGCGTGTGCTCGGCGAGCTGGCCGTTGCCCGCCAGTTCCCACCAGGCCGCGGCGACCTCGCTGACCGGCGGGAGGAAGGTGGAGTCCACCAGTCCGAGCCGGGGCGCCGCCTCCCAGACCACGAGCAGGGCGAGGATCGCCGCCGAGCGCAGGGCCGCCGCGCGCAGCCACCGGGCGACGGCGCGCAGGGCGGCCGGAGCCTGTGCGGGGGCCGGGGCCGGGGCGGGGGCCGCAGCGGTGGGGGCCGCAGGGGCGGGCGGGGCCGGTGCGGGTTCCCGTACCGGCTCGGGTTCGCGTACCGCCGCGGGTTCCCGTACGGGCGCGGGCGCGTGGGTGGGCGTGTGCACCCCGCTCCCGGGACCCGCCTCGGCCGCGGTGCTCTTCGTATCGGTTCCGGTGCTCATACGGTGGCCTCCTCCTTCTCCAGTTGCTGGGCGCGGGCCACCTCGTCGTGGAGCAGGGTCCAGATCTCGTGGCGGTAGCGGGCGAATTCCGGGCTGGAGCGCAGCTCCTCCCCGCCGGCGCCGGTGGCCCGGTCGCCGAAGGAGACGGGGACGGCCTCCTTGATCCGGCCGGGGCGGGAGGTCATCACGGCCACCCGCTGCCCGAGGTACACGGCTTCCTCGATCCCGTGCGTGATGAAGACGACGGTCTTGCCGGTGCGCTGCCAGATGCGGCGCAGCTCGTCCTGGAGGGATTCACGGGTTTGCGCGTCGAGCGCGGCGAACGGCTCGTCCATCAGGAGGACGTCCGGGTCGTAGGCGAGGGACCGGGCGATGGCCACGCGCTGGCGCATCCCCCCGGACAGCTCGTGCGGGTGGCGGTCCTCGAAGCCGGTGAGGCCGACGAGGTCCAGGAACTCCCGGGCCCGCTCCGTGCGTTCACGGCGGGGGACGCCGGTCGCCTCCAGCCCGAACTCGATGTTGCCGAGCGCGGTGCGCCAGGGCAGCAGGGCGTACTGCTGGAAGACGATGCCCCGGTCCAGGCCGGGTCCGGTGACCGGCTCGCCGTCGAGCAGGATCCGGCCGGAGGTGGGCCGGGTCAGGCCGCCCAGCAGGTCGAGGAGGGTGGACTTGCCGCAGCCGCTGGGTCCGACGACCACCACGAACTCCCCGGCCCCGATCTCCAGGTCCACGCCGTCGAGGGCGGTGAAGCTGCCGCCGTCGGCGCCGGCCTTCCTGCCTCCGGCCCTCCTGCCCTTGGCCTGCTTCCTGGGGAAGGTCTTCGTCACGGACTCGAACACGATCTTCGCCATGGCGCTCAGCCCTTCCCCTGGTCGTTGAACTCGTTCGTGTAGAGGTCGGCCGGCTTCAGCTGGCCCTTCTTGATCTCGCCGCGCTCACCGAGCCAGTCGATCCACAGCTGGAACTCCTTGTCGGCGATCCGGCCGCCGGTCTCGGCCACCCCGAACGAGCGCCAGTACTGGAGGGTGGAGGTGTCCTCGTTGCGGCCGCGCTTCTTGACGATCTCGGTCATCCGGGCGATGACCTCCTCGCGCGGGGTGGTCCGGGACCACTCGATGGCCTTGGCGACACCGGTCGTGAAGGTCCGTACGGTGTCGGGGTTCTCCTTGATGAACCGCCGGGTCATCACGTACGACCCGGCGCTGAAGGCGCCCAGCAGCTCGAAGTCCTTGAACAGCGGGCGGATGCCGCCGGTGGCGAGGGCCTTGTCCCGCAGGACGCCGCTGAGCACCCCGACCTCGATCTGCTTCTGGCGCAGCGCCTGTTCGGTGTTGACGGGCGGGACCACGAGGGACTCGACCTTCGCCGCATCGGCCTTGGAGAGGCCGTTGCGCTCCAGGTAGATCTCCAGCAGGGCCTGGGCGTGGGCGCCCAGGGTGTTCATGCCGACCTTCTTGCCGATCAGGTCGCGGGGCGAGCGGATCGGGCTGTCCTCCAGGACGTAGTAGCCGAGGTAGGTGTCCTTGTCGGAGCCGTAGTAGGAGATGACGGACTGGATCTGGGCCTTGCTCGCGGCGAGTTTGACGATGGCCCCGTTGAAGGCGCCGCCGAAGTGGGTCTGGCCGGTGGCCGCGGACTGGATGTCCTGGGGACCGCTGATGGTGTTGCCGACCCAGTCGAGGGTCAGGCCGCCCAGGTAGCCGAGGTCCGCGGCCAGTTCGGGGAGCAGGACGGCGCCGACGGCGCCCTGGTACTTGAGGGACGTGACCTGCTTGCCGGATCCGCCGGAGGCGGTGGCCGTACCGCAGCTCACCGCGGCCGCCGAGATGCCGAGCAGGGCGAGGAACTGGCGTCGGGAGGTGGAGGTGGAGGCGAGGGCTGCGGGCATGGGGCGTCCTTGTCGGGAATCGGGGGTTTCGGGGCCGCTACGGGGCGGTCGTCGCGAAGGGGGCGGCGGATGCTGGGGCGTTCAGCGCCTCGGCGAACTCGTCGACGGCCTGGAAGAGGTCCAGCTCCGCCTCGGGCCGCAGCCGGTCGGGGCCGGCTCCGCGCTCCACGGAGGAGTCCAGGACGAACCGTCCGGCGGTGACGTGCCGGGCTCCGAGCGCGGCCAGCACCGGGCGCAGGGCGTAGTCGAGGGTCAGTACGTGGGCGAGGCTGCCGCCGGTGGCGATCGGCAGCACCGTCTTCCCGGCCAGCCCGTCCTGCGGGAGCAGATCGAGGAAGGCCTTGAGCAGGCCGGTGTACGAGGCCTTGTAGACCGGGGTCGCGACGATGATCCCGTCGGCCTCCGCGACGGCTTCGAGGGCCCGGCGGATCTCGGGCTCGCCGCGGCGGGCGGCGAGGAGGTCGGCGGCGGGGAGTTCCCGTACGGCGAGGTGGGCGGTGTCGAACCCGGCGTGGGCGAGCCGGCGCAGCACGTGCTCGGCGACGACGGCGGTACGGGAGTGCGGGGAGGGGCTGCCGGTGAGGGCGAGCAGGGTGGGCACGGTGCCTCCTGGGGCGTCGTACGGGCGGGGCAGGCGGGTCTCGGCTCGGGCGGGCCGGGTCAGGCAGGCCGGTCAGGCGGGCCGGGTCAGGCAGCTCGGGTCAGGCGGTGGCGGACGCGCCCGAGGGGATGCCGAAGGACGGGTCGGGGACGGTCTCCGGGCTGATCAGGCGGGACGGGAGCCCGTCCGGGCCGACGGGTACGTCGCCGTCGACCGTCACGCGGCGCAGGGTGCGCTCGTGGTCGTCGGAGTCGTCGACGCCGTAGTGCTGGGTGGCCCGGTTGTCCCAGATCGCCACGTCGCCGGCCCGCCACTGCCAGCGGACGGTGTTCTCGGGGCTCTCGATGTGCGACTGGAAGAGGTCGACCAGCGCACGGGAGTCCCGACCGGTCAGACCGTCGATCCGCTGGACGAAGTTGCCGAGGAGCAGGGTGCGTTCGCCGGTCTCCGGGTGGACGCGGACGACGGGGTGCTCGGTGCGGAACTTCGTGGACGTGAACACCTCGCGGTACTGGGCGAGGGCCTCGGGGAGCGCGTCGGGCTTGAGGGCGGCGTAGTCGTACTCGTTGGTGTGAACGGCGCGCAGGCCGTCGGCGAGGACGCGGAGCGGCTCGGGGAGGTGGGCGTAGGCGGCGGCGGTGTTGGCCCAGAGGGTGTTGCCGCCGTACGGGGGGAGGGTGACGGCGCGGAGGATGGAGAAGGCGGGGTAGGCGGGGACGAAGGTGACGTCGGTGTGCCACTGGTTGGCGCGGGCGCCGTGGTGGGAGTCGATGCCGAGGGCGTAACGGCCGTCGGCGGAGGGCACGGTGGGGTGGGCGACGGGCGTGCCGAGCAGTCGGGCGAAGGCTTCGTGGCCGGCCTCGTCGAGGTGGTCCTGGTCGCGGAAGAAGACGACCTTGTGGGCGAGGAGGGCGGCCCGGACCTCGGCGACGACCTCGTCCGGAAGCCCACCCCCCAGCTGCACACCCCCGATCTCGGCGCCGATCCGGCCGCCGATCCGGGTGACGACGGGCTGCTGGGTGCGGGTGGCGGTGCTCATGGGAACTCCTTCGGGTCGGTTGCGACAGCGGGCGGCCGCAAGGCCGCGGAACGGCGCGAAACGGGCACGGAACAGGTACGGAACGGGCACGGGGCTCCGGCCGGGGGAAGGTCCGGCCTGCGGGCAGGGCGTGCCGACGGTCCACGGGACAGGGGGTACTGGTCGGGTGACCGCGAGACGGCCGCCGAACGGGTCGACCTGGGGCCGGGTCGTCGGCCTTCGATCAGGCGGCCGGAGGCTGGTTGGCCTGGGGCCGGGCGGGCTTCCGGCTTCTAGCCGGTTGGCCGGGACGAACCGGCCGGAGGCCGGAGGGCGGACGGCCCGGGGCTGACCGGCCGACCGCGGAGGAGTCGGCCGGGAGCCGGGCCGTGCCGGGTCGCGGTGGGACCGACGGCCGGTCCGGCGGGAGGCCGAACGGTCATCGGGCGGGACCCGGGGCGGCGCTCAGGCGCGGCGCGGGGCCTGACAGCGGCCCGGACACGCACCCGGCGCGGTACAGGAGCCGGGGGTGTGGAACCGCGGGGCGAGAAGCTCGAACGCGGACATGGCTCGGAGCCTGGCAGCGACTCCAGGACGGGTCAAGCCCCGCCCGACACGCCGAAACAAACCCTGAGCGGATCCCCCGACCACCTCGGTGCACCGCCTCTGACCTGGCGTTTCGACCGCTCCTGTAGGCACCACCCATCGCCCCCCGAACGGCCGAAAACAGTGGCCTGATTTCACGCCCCCGCAACGCGACCGCCACGCACCCACGGGCCGCACGCCCGCGGGGCCGAAGCCGCCCGCCCGACCGGCACCGGCCCCGCCGGGCAGCCGCGGTACGGCTCACCCCCGCCGGGCACCGCGCGCACCGGCCCGGCCCCGCCACGCAGTCGGCGTACCGGAGTCCGCCGGCCTCGCCCACCCGGACGCCGCGCCGCTGCTCGGGACGCTCTTTCGTGACCCGTCCCCTCTCACATGAGAGGGGGAGATCACATCCGGTGGTTATAGTCGTTCCCGAGGCCACCCCCCTAGCATTCGAGCCATGACGGTCCTGCCTGATGACGGGCTCTCCTTGGCCGCCGAGTTCCCTGACGCGACGCATGAGCAGTGGCAGCGCCTGGTAGAGGGCGTTCTACGCAAGTCCGGCAAGGACGTATCCGGCGAAGCCGCAGAAGACGCGTTGTCCACGAAGCTCGAAGACGGGCTCACCACCCGCCCGCTGTACACCGCGCCCGAAACGGCCGACGAGACCGGCTTCCCCGGGTTCGCGCCGTTCATACGGGGCGGCAGCCCCGCCGGCGGCGCCGCCGCCGGCTGGGACGTACGTCAGCGGTACGTCGGACACGACCCCGTACGGGTGAACGAGGCCGTCCTCACCGACCTCGAGAACGGGGTCACCTCCCTCTGGCTGTCCCTGGGCGGCGGCCCCGGCGGGCTCCCCGTCGACGCGCTCCCCCGCGCCCTCGACGGCGTCTACCTCGACCTGGCTCCCGTCTCCCTGGACGCCGGAGCCGAATACGCCGACGCCGCCCGCGCCTTGCTGCGCCTGTACGCCGAGCGGCAGGTGGCCCCCGAGGCCGCCCGCGCGAGCCTCGGCGCCGACCCGCTCGGCCATGAGGCCCGTACGGGTGAGGCCCTCGGCCTCACCGACGCCGTCGTCCTCGCCCGGGAGGCCGCCGCGCACTGGCCCGGCGTCCGCACCCTCCTCGTCGACGCGCTGCCGTACCACGAGGCCGGCGGCTCGGCCGCCGAGGAGCTCGGCCTGTCGCTGGCCACCGGAGTCGCGTACCTGCGCGCACTCACCGAGGGAGCCCCTGTGGAGGGCGCCCCCACCGCCGGAGGCCTCGGCGTCGACGCCGCCCTCGGCCAGCTGGAGTTCCGCTACGCCGCGACCGCCGACCAGTTCCTCACCATCGCGAAGTTCCGCGCCGCGCGCCGTCTGTGGGCCCGGATCGCCGAGGCCTGCGGGGCCCCCGACGCGGGTGCCCAGCGCCAGCACGCCGTCACCTCGCCCGTGATGATGACCCGCCGCGACCCGTGGGTGAACATGCTGCGCACCACCGTCGCCTGCATGGCGGCGGGCGTCGGCGGGGCCGACTCGGTGACCGTGCTCCCCTTCGACCACGAGCTGGGCCTGCCGGACGCCTTCGCGCGCCGCATCGCCCGCAACACCTCCACCATCCTGCTGGAGGAGTCGCACCTGGCCCGCGTCATCGACCCGGCCGGCGGCTCGTACTACGTGGAGCAGCTCACCGACGAACTCGCCCACGCCGCCTGGGAGTTCTTCCAGGCGATCGAGAAGGCCGGCGGTCTGGCCGCCGCCCTGCGCTCCGGACTGGTCGCCGACCGGCTGGCCGCCACCTGGGCCGAGCGCTCCAAGCGGCTCGCCAAGCGCCGTGAACCCATCACGGGCGTCAGCGAGTTCCCGCTGCTCTCGGAGAAGCCCCTCGACCGCGAGCCCGCCCCGGCGGGCCCCACGGGCGGGCTGCCGCGCGTACGGCGCGACGAGGCGTACGAGGCGCTGCGCGCCCGCAGCGACGCGCACCTGGCCGCGACGGGGAACCGTCCGCGGATCTTCCTCGCCGCGCTGGGACCCGCAGCGGCGCACACCGCGCGCGCCACCTTCGCCGCGAACCTGTTCCAGGCGGGCGGCATCGCACCGGTCCACGACCCGGTGTCGGTGGACCCGGCGACGGCCGCCGCGGCCTACGCCGCGAGCGGCGCGGACGGCATGGCCGTGCTGTGCTCCAGCGACCCGCTGTACGAGGAGCAGGCGGCGGCGGTGGCCGCGGCCCTGCGCGCGGCCGGTGCGACGACCGTGTTCCTCGCGGGCAAGCCCGGCACCTCGGCCGACGCCGTGGACGAGTACGTCTTCGCGGGCTGCGACGCGGTCGCCGTGCTGTCCTCCGTACTCGACCGGATGGGAATCGCGTCTTGAGCATCCCCGATTTCTCCGAACTCGCGCTGAACGGCGCGGGCCCGGCCGCCGGGTCCGAGGACCAGTGGCGCGCCGCCGTCAAGGAGTCCACCGGGACCGCCGCCGGCGACCTGCTGTGGGAGACGCCCGAGGGCATCGGCGTGAAGCCGCTGTACACGGGCCGGGACCTGGAGGGGCTGGACTTCCTCCGGACCTACCCGGGCATGGCCCCGTACCTGCGCGGCCCGTACCCGACCATGTACGTCAACCAGCCCTGGACGATCCGGCAGTACGCGGGCTTCTCCACGGCCGAGGAGTCGAACGCCTTCTACCGCCGCAACCTCGCGGCCGGCCAGAAGGGCCTGTCGATCGCCTTCGACCTGCCCACGCACCGCGGGTACGACAGCGACCACCCGCGCGTCACGGGTGACGTCGGCATGGCGGGCGTGGCGATCGACTCGATCTACGACATGCGGCAGCTGTTCGACGGGATCCCGCTGGACAAGATGACGGTGTCGATGACGATGAACGGCGCGGTGCTGCCGATCCTCGCCCTCTACATCGTGGCGGCGGAGGAGCAGGGCGTCTCGCCCGACAAGCTCGCCGGGACCATCCAGAACGACATCCTCAAAGAGTTCATGGTCCGCAACACCTACATCTATCCGCCCAAGCCCTCGATGCGGATCATCTCGGACATCTTCGCGTTCACCTCGCAGAACATGCCGCGGTACAACTCCATCTCGATCTCCGGGTACCACATCCAGGAGGCCGGGGCCACGGCGGACCTGGAGCTCGCCTACACCCTCGCCGACGGCGTGGAGTACCTGCGCGCCGGGCAGGCGGTCGGGCTGGACGTGGACGCGTTCGCGCCGCGCCTGTCGTTCTTCTGGGCGATCGGCATGAACTTCTTCATGGAGGTCGCGAAGCTGCGCGCCGCCCGCCTGCTGTGGGCGCGGCTGGTCAAGCAGTTCGACCCGAAGAACGCGAAGTCGCTCTCGCTGCGCACGCATTCGCAGACCTCGGGCTGGTCGCTGACGGCGCAGGACGTGTTCAACAACGTGACGCGTACGTGCATCGAGGCGATGGCGGCGACCCAGGGGCACACCCAGTCGCTGCACACCAACGCCCTCGACGAGGCGCTCGCGCTGCCGACGGACTTCTCGGCGCGCATCGCCCGCAACACCCAGCTGCTGCTCCAGCAGGAGTCGGGCACCTGCCGGTCGATCGACCCGTGGGGCGGCAGCGCGTACGTCGAGAAGCTGACGTACGACCTGGCGCGCCGGGCCTGGCAGCACATCCAGGAGGTCGAGGCGGCCGGCGGCATGGCACAGGCCATCGACGCGGGCATCCCGAAGCTGCGCGTGGAGGAGGCCGCGGCCCGTACGCAGGCGCGGATCGACTCGGGGCGCCAGCCGGTGATCGGCGTGAACAAGTACCGGGTGGAGAACGACGAGCAGATCGACGTGCTCAAGGTCGACAACTCCTCGGTGCGCACGCAGCAGATCGAGAAGCTGCGCCGGCTGCGCGAGGAGCGCGACGAGGCGGTCACGCAGGACACCCTGCGGGCGCTGACGAACGCGGCCGAGCGCGGCGACGGCAACCTGCTCGCGCTGGCGGTGGACGCGGCGCGCGCCAAGGCCACGGTGGGTGAGATCTCGGACGCACTGGAGAAGGTGTACGGGCGGCACGCGAGCCAGATCCGTACGATCTCGGGTGTGTACCGCACCGAGGCAGGCGAATCCCCGAACGTGGAGCGCACGCGTGCGCTGGTCGACCGGTTCGAGGAGGCGGAGGGCCGCCGTCCGCGTGTCCTGGTCGCCAAGATGGGCCAGGACGGGCACGACCGCGGCCAGAAGGTGATCGCGACCGCCTTCGCCGACCTGGGCTTCGACGTGGACGTCGGCCCGCTGTTCCAGACCCCGGCGGAGGTGGCCCGCCAGGCCGTCGAGGCGGACGTCCACGTGGTGGGCGTGTCGTCGCTGGCGGCCGGTCACCTGACCCTCGTACCGGCGCTGCGCGAGCAGTTGGCGGAGGAGGGGCGCGAGGACATCATGATCGTGGTGGGCGGGGTGATCCCGCCGGCGGACGTGCCGACGCTGCTGGAGATGGGCGCGGCGGCGGTGTTCCCGCCCGGCACGGTGATCCCGGACGCGGCCCACGACCTGGTGACGCGGCTGGCCGCGGATCTGGGCCACGAGCTGTAGGGCGCGGCCGATGCCTCCGAAGATCGAGATCGAGGCCTACGCGAAAGGGGTCCTCGACGGGAAGCGCGCGTTCATCGCCCGCGCCATCACCCTCGTCGAGTCCACCCTGCCCGCTCACCGCGCCCTGGCGCAGCAGCTGTTGACCGAACTGCTCCCCCACACGGGGCGGGCGCGCCGGATCGGGATCAGCGGGGTGCCGGGGGTCGGCAAGTCCACGTTCATCGACGCGTTCGGCACGATGCTGACGGGGCTGGGCCACCGGGTCGCGGTCCTGGCGGTGGACCCTTCGTCCACCCGTACGGGCGGCTCGATCCTGGGTGACAAGACGCGGATGGAACGCCTGGCGGTGGATCCGGCCGCGTTCGTACGGCCCTCCCCTTCGGCCGGCACCCTGGGCGGGGTCGCGAAGGCCACCCGCGAATCCATGATCGTCATGGAGGCGGCGGGCTACGACGTAGTCCTCGTCGAGACGGTGGGCGTGGGCCAGTCGGAGACGACGGTCGCCGGCATGGTGGACTCCTTCCTCCTGCTCTCCCTGGCCCGCACGGGTGACCAGCTGCAGGGCATCAAGAAGGGTGTCCTGGAGCTGGCGGACGTCCTCGCGGTGAACAAGGCGGACGGCCCGCACGAGCGCGACGCGAAGGCGGCGGCGCGGGAGCTGTCGGGCGCCCTGCGCCTGATGCACCCGGCCGACGCGGCCTGGACCCCGCCCGTACTCACGTGCAGCGCGCGGGAGTCGGCGGGCCTGGACGAGGTGTGGAACCGCCTGGAGCAGCACCGCCGGCTGCTGGACGCGAGCGGCCGGCTGGCGGCCAAGCGGGCGGATCAGCAGGTGGAGTGGACCTGGTCGATGGTCCGCGAGGAGCTCCTGGAGCGCCTGCGCGCCAACCCCTCCGTACGCGATCTGGCCCCGTCCCTGGAGGCCGCGGTCCGCGCGGGCGCCGTCACCCCCACCTCGGCGGCGGACCGCATCCTGTCGGCGTTCGCCAACTGACCTCACGCGGCCGCACCCCAGCGGGGGTGCGGCCGTACGCGTATCCCGGCGTCCGGGGTGGGTCGCGGCGGGTCAGGCTTCGATCAGGGCCGCGTCCTGGGTGCCCAGCGCGCGGGCCAGGACGCGGGTCTGCTCCGCCGGGTCCTCGGTGGCCAGCAGGGCCGAGAGGACCGCGATGCGGGCCTGGCCGGCGCGGAGGGTGCCCGTCGGGACGGCGCCCGCGGCGACCAGGTCCACGGCGCCGCCGTGCGTGTAGATCTCGGTGACCGGTCCGGCGGGGACCCGGGTGGTCAGCGCCACCAGCACGCCCCGCGCGACGGCGGCCTCCACCGCGTCCACGATCTCCGGCGTCGCGTTCCCCGCGCCGGTGCCGATCAGGACGATGCCCCGGGCGCCCGCCGCGAGCGCGGCGTTCAGGAGTACCGGGTCCCCGTCCGCGTGGTGCATCACGACGTCCACCCGCGGCGGCACCTCCGGCATCGCCGGCAGCGGCAGCGGCTCCGGGCGCTGCGGGGTGCGCAGCACCGTGACCTTGCCGAAGCCGATCTTCCCGAGCAGTTCCTTCGAGGGGTCGGCGAACGCGTCCAGCGCCACCGCCTGGGTCTTCACCGTGCCGCGGGCCGCGTGCACCCGCCCGCCGAAGGCGATCAGCACGCCGAGCCCCCGGGTGTTCGCCGCGGTGAGCAGGGCGTCGTAGAGGTTGCCCGGGCCGTCCCCGTCGGCCGTGCCCATCGGGCGCTGCGCGCCGGTGAAGACGACGGTGCGCGGGTCGTGGTGGTGCAGGTCGACGAGGAACGCCGACTCCTCCAGGGTGTCCGTGCCGTGCGTGACGACGATGCCGTCCACGTCCGGATCGGCGAGCACCTCGTGCACGGTGCGCAGCAGGGTGAGCTGGTGGGCGGTGGTCAGCCGGGGGCTGTTCACGCTGAACAGGTCCACCACCTCGATGGTGATGTCCTCGGGCAGCGGCGCGGTGGCCATGACCTCGCGCCCGTCGGCGTCGGCCGCGAAACCGGAACCCTGCCAGCGGCTGGCTATCGTGCCGCCGGTGCTGATGACGACGATCCGTCCCATGGCCACCCTTCCTCGCGTACGGGTGATACCTCGTACAGATGTGCTGAGCTGGCAATGATAGTGAGATCTATGCGCAACGCGATTGCCAGTTTCGCCCCATCCGTTCATAAACGGTGGGTGATAATTGCTCCATGGATGCCATTGACCGCGAAATCTTGCGCGAGCTCCAAGCCGACGGCCGCCTCAGCAACCAGGAGCTGGCCCAGCGCGTCGGCTTGACTCCCTCCCCCTGCATGCGGCGCGTACGCCAGCTCGAACAGGACGGGGTGATCCAGGGCTACCGCGCGGTCATCGCCCCCGAGGCGGTCGGCCGCGGCTTCGAGGTGCTGGTCTCGGTCGAGGTGCGCCGCGACCGCGCCGCCGTCGAGGCCTTCGAGGCGGCCCTCCAGGACATCCCCGACGTCATCGAGGCCTACCGCCTCTTCGGCAGCCCCGGCTGCCTGCTGCGCATCGCCGTCGCGGACCTGCGCGCGTACGAACGCCTCTGGATCGAGAAGCTGACCGCCCTCTCCGGCGTCACCGAGGTCAACTCGCAGATCATCATGAAGCGCATCAAGGAACCGACCGGCCTGCCCGTCTAGCGCTGAGCCCGACCCCGGGCGCACCGGCCCCGGGCGCACCGGCCCCGGGCGCACCGGCCCCAGGCGTACCGGCCCCAGCGAAGGAAGCAGCACACCATGGAACCCCTCGGCACCGGAGACCCGGTCCGGCTCGGCCCGTACCGACTCCTCGGCGTCCTCGGCGCAGGCGGCATGGGCAAGGTCTACTTCGGGCGGGACGACGGCGGTCGGACGGCGGCGGTCAAGGTGCTGCTGCCGGAGCTCGCGCACGACCCGAACCTCGCCCGGCGGTTCGTCCGCGAGGCACACACCGCGCAGGCCGTCACCAGCTCCGGCATCGCCCGCGTCCTCGACGCGATGAGCGAGGACGGCAACCGGCCCTGGATCGCGACCGAGTTCCTGTCCGGGCCCACCCTCGACGACGCCGTCCGCCGGTACGGGCCGTTCGGCGCCGACGCGGTCCGCGCGCTCGCCGCCTCCCTCGCCACCACCCTGCGCGAGATCCACGCCGCGGGACTGGTCCACCGCGACCTGAAGCCGGCCAACATCGTGCTCACCTCGGGCGGGCCGCGCGTCATCGACTTCGGCATCGCCCGCCCCGAGCACGGGCTGACGCTCACCACCACCGGCCAGGTCCCGGTCACCCCCGGCTACGGCGCCCCCGAGCAGGTGCTCGGCCGACGCGCGGGTCCCGCCGCGGACGTCTTCTCGCTGGGCGCGGTGCTCGCGTACGCGGCGACCGGACAGCGTACGTTCGATGGCACGCACGTGGCTGCCGTGCAGTACGAGGTGGTGCACGGCGAGCCCGAACTCACTGCCGTGCCAGACGAGTTGCGGCAGCTGATAGCACCCTGTCTCGCCAAGGACCCCGACCGGCGCCCGACACCCGAGCAGATCGCGGGCGCCTTCGCTCCGCCGCGCGGAGCGGACCGCGTCTGGCGTACGGGGCCACTCGCCCAGGACATCGCGCGCCGCGGCAGCGAGGCCGAACGGCAGGCCGCCACGGCGATCGGGCAGGAGCCCGGAGCCGACCCGTCCCGCAGGCGGGTACTGCGCGCCTCCCTGGCCGTCGGCGGCGCGCTGGCCGCCACCGGCGGCGCGGCGGGAGCCTGGTTGCTGATGCGCGACGAGCCGCTGCCCCCACCGGGCACGGCCGGCAACGCGCAGCCCCTGTCCCCGCTCTCCACCCAGTCCGGCACACCCCCGAACCCCCTGTGGGGGCCGCTGCCGGTGGCGGCGCAGCCCGTGGGCGGCGTGGTCACCACCCCGCTCCCGCTCCTCGACGTGGTCGTCTTCGCCGCGAAGGACGGCGGGCTGGCGGCCCGGCTGACGGCCGACGGCAAGGAGAAGTGGCGGCTGCCCGGCACCGTCCCCGCGGCCGGGCTGGTCGCCCTGCCCGGCAACCGGTTCGTCACCGGCGGTCCCGCCGGGGGGCTGCTGTGCTTCGAGGCCTCCACCTCCAAGCGGCTGTGGACGGTCCCCGCCGACGCCCACCGCATCCTGGCCGCGGACGCGTCGGCCGTGTACCTGGTGACCCGGGACGGGCGGCTGCGCGCCGTGGACACCGGCACCCGCACGGTCCGCTGGACCGTGCCGCTGGAGCAGAACGCCCTGCGGGCGCCCGGCTCGAAGGCCGCGCCCGGTGCACGGGCCGCGGCCGGCCCGGACCGGCTCGTGGTCTGCGGCGCGTACGGCACCGTCTTCGCGGTCGACACCGCATCCGGCGCCCCCGTCTGGGAGGTCGTCAGCCAGGCGCGCTCCGCCGTGCAGCCGCTCGTCGTGGGGGACGCGGTATACCTCGGCGGCCGGACGCTGAAGGGGCTGAGCATCCGGACGGGCACCGAGCTCTGGGACCCGACCGACGCGAAGGAGCCCCCGAAGGAGGACGGCGGCGGCTGGGGGCCGCCGGTCCGGTACGGCGAGTCCCTGTGGGCCATGGACGGCACGGCGATGAGCCAGGCCCGGCTCGCGACCGGTGTGCCCACCCCGTACGGCAACGCCGTCCACGGCCCCCTGCCGCACGTCCCCCCGGTGGTGCAGGCCCGTACGGTCTTCGCCGTGGAGGGTGAGGGGCAGGGCGTCTCGGCGTACTCAGCCTTCGTCGGCAAGCGGTACTGGACCTGGTCGCCCGAGTCGCGCGGGGTCTGGGCGATGGCCGGCGCCGGAAACCGCCTGTTCACCGTCAACGACGGGAAGCTGACCGCCCTGCCGGTCGTGGACTGACGATCACCTAGGCTCGGGCTCAGGGCCTCGGGCCTCGGGCCTCGGGCCTCGGGTTCAGGGCCTCGGGCCTCCGGGCTCAGGGCCTCGCGCCTCGGGCTCAGGGCCTCGCGCCGAGCAACCGAATCTGGAGACCGCGCACATGGAACGCCTACGGCAGGACGACCCCCCGCAGATCGGGCCGTTCACGACCCTGGCGCGTCTCGACGCCGCATCCGCCGAGCGCTCCGTCCCCGACCGCCGGTACCTCGCGCGGAGCGCCGACGGGGAGCGCACGGTCCTCGTCGGCGTGCCGCGGGTCGGTGCGGATCCCTCCCGGTGGGCGGTCGAGGCCGAGGGCGCCCGGCGGCTGCGGCTGCCGCGGTGCCTCGCCGTCGCCGAGGTCGGCGGCACGGCCGGCTTCCCCTGGTACGCGGCCCCGTACACGCCGATGCTGCCGTTGCCGGCGGTGCTCGCCGCCCACGGCGGTCCGCTGCCCGAGGACGTCGTACGCGGGCTCGGCGCCGTCCTCGCGGAGGCACTCGCCGCCGCGCACGCCCAGGGGGTGGCGCACGCCGGGCTGTCGCCGGCCGCCGTGCTGGTCACCCCCGGCGGGCCGGTGCTGTCGTGCTTCGGCGCCGTGCGGGCCGCCGCTCCCGACGGCGTGCGCCCGGCCGGGCTGCCGGGGCTCGACCCGGGCTGCCTGGCTCCGGAAGAGGCCTCGGGCGAAGCCCCCCGGCCGGGCGGCGACATCTTCGCGCTGGGGTCCGTACTGGCCTACGCCTCGACCGGGCACACGGTGCCCGAGCAGGGCGAACTGCCGCCCGGGCTGCGCGGTTTGGTCGGGGCGTGCCTGGCACGCGATCCCGCGGACCGGCCCCGGTCCGCCGGGGAGCTGCTGCGCGGGCTGTCCGCGCCGGCGCGCATCCCGGACCCGCGGCTGCCATCGTCTTCCGGGCCCCCGACCGCCCTGGACGGCGCCGCTCCGCCGGTCGTGCTGCCGGGCCGGGTCGTCGCCGCGCTCGCCGCCCAGTCGGCGTGGCTTCTCTCCACGGAACTCCCCCCGGTGCAACAGCCGTTCACATCACCCGCGCCACCCCGGAAAGTGCACTGACCCCGATGCCTCCCTCTTCGTCCCCGCTCGCACCGCTCACGCACGACGACCCGGTGCACCTCGGTGAGCACCGGCTGCTGGCCCGGCTCGGCAGCGGCGGCATGGGCACGGTGTACCTGGCCCGTTCGGCGGCCGGGCGTACGGTCGCGCTCAAGACCGTGCACACCCGGATCGCCGCCGACGCCGCCTTCCGCACCCGGTTCCGGCTGGAGTCGGACGCGGCACGGGTCATCGGCGACCGGTACGGGGCACGCGTGTTCGGCGCCGACCCGCTGGCGCCGACACCGTGGCTGGCGACCGAGTACGTGATCGGCCCGCAGCTGGACGAGGCGGTCCGCCTCGGCGGTCCGCTGCCGGAGGCGTCGATCCGGTCGCTGGGCGCCGATCTCGCCCGGGCCCTGGGCCAGTTGCACCGCTCGGACGTGGTGCACCGCGACCTCAAGCCCTCCAACGTCATGGTCACCGCCGCCGGGCCGAAGGTCATCGACTTCGGCATCGCGCGGGTCCTCGGCGACGAACGGCTGACCGGCACCGGGGCCGCGGCCGGCACCCCCGCCTTCATGTCGCCCGAGCAGGCCGGCGGCCTCGACCACACCCCCGCCGGCGATGTGTTCGCACTGGCGGGCGTCCTGGTCTTCGCGGCCACCGGGCACGGCCCGTTCGGCGGAGGCCGGGCCGCCGACCTGCTCTACCGGGTGCGGTACGCGGAACCCGACCTCGACGGCGTACCGGCCGGACTGGCCCCGCTGCTGGCCCGCTGCCTGAGCAAGGACCCTTCGCTGCGTCCGGGCACCGACGAGCTGGCGGAGCTCCTCTCCCCCGGCGGGGCGGCCGACTTCGCCGACGGGCTGCCGCAGCCGGTCCTCGCGGACATCGCCCGGCGCGCCGCGGCGGTGTGGCAGGCGCCGCCGCCCCGGCTCGCGGCGCCCACCGAGGAGCCCGGGACCGCCGTTGAGGCGCGGACCGGCATGTCGCGGCGCCGGTTCCTGGCGCTGAGCGGCGGCGCGGTGGCGGCCGGGACCGCTCTGGCGGCGGGCGGCGGCTGGTGGGCCTGGCGCAGCAGCCGACCGGACAGGGCGACGAAGAAGAACCCCGTCCTCCAGCCGCCGCCCGAACCGCTGTGGTGGGTCGGCGCGGCGATCCCCCTGGCCCTCCCCGAGCCCCTGTTCGTGGGCGATGACCTGGTCGCGGCCATGGGGATCACGGTCGCGGCCGTCGACGCCCGGACCGGAGCGAGCAGTATGGATTTCGCCGGGTACGCGGACCGCTGGCGGGTCGGCACCGACGGCAAGGTGCTTTACGGGCTGGGGAAGCGGGGGACCGCCACCGCACCGGACAAGGCGGTGGCGGTCTCCGTCCTGCCCCTGCAGTACGTCGAACCCGGCGAAGAGGCGCCACCACGCGTGCGCCTGTCCGCGTACGACGGGACCCACCCCCTGACCCAGATCCTGGGCGTGAGCGGGGACACGGTGTTCCTGCACGCGAAATCCGCGGGCGCCGAGCAGTGGTCGGTGGTGGCCGCGGGCCTGACCTCCGGCAAGGAGCGGTGGCGGGTGCCGGCGGCGGGCCCCACCGCGCACCAGGTCAAGCTGGAGCAGCCGGCCCTGGTCCGGCTCAAGTCCGTACGCGGCGGGGTGCTGCTGTGGCAACGGGCCGAAGTCGGCGACGACCTGCGGGTCTCCCTCCACGACGCGGCGAACGGCACCGAACGCTGGTCCGCGACCCTGGAGGCGCGGGGCGCGACCCCGGACCAGCCGGCCACGGACGACGACCACGTCTACCTCGGCGCCGCCACAGTCCAGGCCCTCCGCCTCTCGGACGGCAAACCCGCCTGGTCCTTCGGCGAAGGCCGCGACGTGGGCCCGGTCGTGGGCGAACGCCGCTACGGCATCCCGACGGTCCGCGACGGCGTGGTCTACGCCGTCGAGGGCACCCACGGCATCGTCGCCCTGGACGCCCGCACCGGAACGGAACGCTGGCGCGAGGCCACCCCGAAGAAGCCCGCCGCGGAGTCCACGCCCCACCGCGACGTGGCCCCGGTGGCCACGCCGCACCACGTCTACACCCTGGACGCCTTGGGCGTCCGGGCCCTCGACCTCCGCACCCGCCGCCCGGTCTGGCGCTACGAGGCCAAGGCGGCCACCCTCACCGCCGACCCGTCCGGCACCCGGCTGCACGTCCGCGAGCAGAGCAGAATGACGGCCCTCCCCACCGACTGACCCCGCCGAAAACGCAGGACCCCGCAGCTCAGGCGTCGTCGCGAACCGGCTCCAGGATCGCCACGCACTCGACGTGGTGCGTCATCGGGAAGAGGTCGAAGACTCGGAGGGTGCGGGGCTTGTAGCCGGCTTCCTTGAAGTAGGCGAGGTCGCGGGCCAGGGCCGCCGGGTCGCAGGCCACGTACGCGATGCGGCGGGCGTTCAGGCCCGCGACGTGGCGGACCGTCTGCTTGCCCGCGCCCGCGCGCGGGGGGTCCAGGACGACCAGGTCGCACTCCGTGATGCCGGTCTTCGGGAGGACCGACTCGACCTTGCCCTGCTCGATGCGGACCCGGGGGAAGTCCGCCAGGTTGTGCCGGGCGTCCTCGACCGCGCGCTTCGTGGACTCGATGCCGAGCACCGCGCCCGTCTCGCCCAGGCGTTCGGCCAGGGCCCCCGCGAAGATGCCGACGCCGCAGTAGAGGTCGAGGGCCATCTCGCCCTTGCGCGGCATCAGGCCCTGCATGACGGCCTTGATCAGGGTGTCGGCGGCCTGCGGGTGGACCTGCCAGAAGCCGCCCATGCCGACGCGGTACGTACGGCCGTCCGCGCGCTCCCGTACGAAGGGGCGGCCGTGGACCCGGTGGACCCCGCCGTCCTTCTCCTCGACCCGCAGGACCGAGACCGGCTTGTCCAGCTCCACGAGCGGGAGTCGGCCGCCCGGGCGCGGGGTCAGGACGACCTGCCGGTCCTGGGAGCCGGTCGCGGCGATCGCCTCGACCGTGGCCATCTGGGGCCAGTCCTGCTTCTCGATGCCCAGCTCGCTGACGCCCGGCGCCGCGATCATGCAGTGGTCGACCGGCTCGATGTCGTGCGAGCGGTGCTTGCGCAGGCCCGCGCGCCCGTCCTCGCCGATCGCGTACTGGACGCGGGTGCGCCACTGCGGGACCTGCCCGGCCGGCAGCTTGTCGCCCTCGGCCGGCATGACCGTGCCGTCCCAGCCGGCCTCCTCCGGGGTGAGCCCGGCGAGCCGCAGCAGCTGCTCGGCGACGACCTCGCCCTTGAGCCGGCGCTGGGCGCCCGGCTTGGCGTGCTGCCAGTCGCAGCCGCCGCACTTGCCGGGGCCGGCGTACGGGCACGGGGCCTCGACCCGGTCCTTGGAGGCGTCGAGGACGGTGATCGCGTCGGCGCGCAGGAAGCGGGAGTCCGTCTCGCCCTCCGTGACGCGGGCGATGATCTTCTCACCGGGCAGGGTGTGGCGGACGAAGAGGACGCGGCCATCGGACGTCCGGGCGATGCAGATGCCGCCGTGCGCGACGGGGCCGACCTCGACCTCGTACTCCTCCCCGACCAGTGACTGCTTCTCGTTCTGCTCGGTCATGGTGGGGAGACTCCAAAACATAAATGGGAACGGCCGGACGACCGACCCACCAGTTTACGTGGATCTCGTCCGGCCGTTCGCCACACCGAAAGCGGTGGCGCTACTTCCCCACGCGGTCCTTCGGACGCGGGGTGTCCACCGGTCCGCGGCGCACCGCGCCCGGGGCGTTCCAGTCCTGCCGCTTCTTCGCCCGCTTCTTCGCGAGCTCCGAGGACTCCAGCTGGTAGGGCACCGAGGTGACCATCACGCCGGGTGTGAACAGCAGGCGGCCCTTGAGCCGCAGCGCGCTCTGGTTGTGCAGCAGGTGCTCGTACCAGCGGCCGACGACGTACTCCGGGATGTACACGCTGACGGCGTCGCGCGGGTTCTCGCTGCGCAGGCCCTTCACGTACTCGACCACCGGGCGGGTGATCTCGCGGTACGGGGAGTCGAGGATCTTGAGCGGTACGTTGATCCCGCGCCGTTCCCACTCCTCCTTCAGCGCCTTCGTCTCAGCCGCGTCGACGCTGATGCTGAGCGCTTCCAGGGTGTCCGAGCGGGTCAGCTTGGCGAAGGCCAGGGCGCGCAGCGTGGGCTTGTGCACCTTGGAGACCAGGACGATGGAGTGGACCCGGGAGGGCCGCACGCTGTCGTCGCTGGGGCCCTCGGCGGCGGCGATCTCGGCGGCGACCCGGTCGTAGTGCTTCCGGATCGCGGTCATCGTGCCGTAGAAGATCACCATGCCCAGCAGGGCGACCCAGGCGCCGTGCGTGAACTTGGTGGCCAGGACGACGACGAGCACCAGGCCCGTGAAGATCGCGCCGAAGGTGTTGATCGCCCGGGAGCGGTGCATCCGGCGGCGCGCGGCCTGGTCCTTCTCGGTCCGCAGGTGGCGGTTCCAGTGCCGGACCATGCCGATCTGGCTCAGCGTGAAGGAGACGAACACGCCGACGATGTAGAGCTGGATCAGCTTGGTGGAGTCGGCGTCGTAGATCCACACGAGGAGGATCGCCGCGCCCGCCAGCAGCACGATGCCGTTCGAGAAGGCGAGCCGGTCACCGCGGGTGTGCAGCTGGCGCGGCAGGTAGCGGTCCTGCGCGAGGATCGAGCCGAGCAGCGGGAAGCCGTTGTACGCGGTGTTGGCGGCCAGGAACAGCACGAGCGCGGTGGCGGTCGCCAGGACGATGAACAGGAAGCTGCCGTTGCCGAAGACGGCCTCGGCCACCTGGGAGATCACCGGGTGCTGGACGAACTCGGGGCCGACGGGGACGCCGTTGTCGAGCAGGTTGGTGGCGGGCGCCTCGGCCATCTTCACGTCGGTGGCCATGGCCAGGCCGATGATCCCGCAGAACATGGTGACCGCCAGGCCGCCCATGAGGGCGAGGGTGGTGGCCGCGTTCTTGCTCTTGGGCTTGCGGAAGGCGGGGACGCCGTTGCTGATCGCCTCGACGCCGGTCAGGGCGGCACATCCGGAGGAGAAGGCCCGCAGCAGCAGGAAGACCAGCGCGAAGCCGGCCAGCCCCTGGTGCTCGGCCTTGATCTCCAGGTGGGCCGTCGGGGCCTGCATGGTGTCGCCGGCGACGAGGCCGCGCCAGGCGCCCCAGGCGATCATCACGAAGACGGCGCCGACGAACACGTACGTCGGAATGGCGAAGAGCTTCCCGGATTCCTTCACTCCGCGCAGATTCATCAGCGTGAGCAGCAGAATCATGATCACCGCGGAGAGCACCTTGTGCTCGATGACGAAATCCACGGCGGAGCCGAGATTCTCGACTCCGGAGGAGATCGACACGGCGACGGTCAGGACGTAGTCCACGAGCAGCGCGCTCGCGACGGTGAGTCCGGCCTTCGGCCCGAGGTTGGTGTTGGCGACCTCGTAGTCACCGCCGCCGCTGGGGTACGCGTGAACGTTCTGGCGGTACGAGGCGACCACGGTGAACATCAGCACGACGACCGCCACGGCGATCCAGGGGCTGAAGTGGTACGCCGACACACCCGCGATGGATAGGACCAGCAGGACTTCGCCGGGGGCATATGCCACCGAGGAGAGCGGGTCGGATGCGAACACGGGTAGGGCGATCCGCTTGGGGAGGAGCGTTTCCCCGAGGCGGTCGCTGCGTAGCGCCCGGCCGATCAGGATCCGTTTGGGCACGTCGGTCAGTTTGGACACGCAGAGGATCGTAAGCGTTCGAAATCCGGCTGACGAACCCCCCGCCCGTATTACAGGGCAATGACACCCGCATTGAGACCCCGCGTGCGCTGCAAGGGTCACATGGGGGACCGCCCGTGTGTAGCTTGGGCCGTGGTCTGAGACCCTGTGAAGCCAGAGCATGCAATGAGGCTGGGAACCAGCGAGCGCTGACAGCCGGAAGGACGGCCGTGCACATCGTCATTATGGGCTGCGGAAGAGTGGGCTCCGCCCTCGCGCAGACCTTGGAACAGCAGGGGCATACGGTCGCTGTCGTCGACCAGGACCCCACCGCATTCCGCCGGCTGGGAGCCGGATTCGGCGGGCGCCGCGTCACCGGGGTCGGCTTCGACCAGGACACGCTGCGCGAGGCCGGAATCGAGGAAGCGGGCGCTTTCGCAGCGGTCAGCAGTGGTGACAATTCCAACATCATCGCAGCCCGCGTGGCACGCGAGATGTTCGGTGTCGAGAACGTCGCCGCCCGCATCTACGACCCCAAGCGCGCCGAGGTCTACCAGCGCCTGGGCATCCCCACCGTCGCGACCGTGCGGTGGACCGCCGACCAGATGCTGCGCCGGCTGCTGCCGTCCGGGGCCGAGCCGCTGTGGCGCGACCCGAGCGGCGGGGTCCAGCTCGCCGAGGTGCACACCTCCGCCGCCTGGATCGGGCACAAGGTCAGCAAGCTGCAGGAGGAGACCGGCGTCCGCGTGGCGTTCCTCACCCGACTGGGCGAGGCCATGCTGCCCACGTCCCAGACGGTGCTGCAGGAGGGCGACCTCGTCCACGTGATGATGCGTACGGACGAGATCGACAAGGTCGAGGCGTCCTTCGCCGAAGGCCCCGAGGAGGCACACGCATGAGGGTCGCGATCGCCGGAGCCGGCGCGGTGGGCCGTTCCATCGCGGGCGAGCTGCTGGAGAACGGGCACGAGGTGCTCCTCGTCGACAAGGCGCCGACCGCCATCTCCGTGGAGCGCGTGCCGCAGGCCGAGTGGCTGCTGGCCGACGCCTGCGAGATCACCTCGCTCGACGAGGCCGCGCTGCAGCGCTGCAACGTGGTCATCGCGGCCACGGGCGACGACAAGGTCAACCTGGTCGTCTCCCTGCTGGCCAAGACCGAGTACGGGGTCCCCCGGGTCGTGGCGCGGGTCAACAACCCGAAGAACGAGTGGCTCTTCAACGAGTCCTGGGGCGTCGACGTCGCGGTCTCCACGCCGCGCCTGATGTCGGCCCTGGTCGAGGAGGCCGTCAGCGTCGGTGATCTGGTGCGGCTGCTCCGCTTCAGCCACGGCGACGCCAACCTCGTCGAGCTGACCCTGCCCGCCGACTCCTCGGTCGCCGGCACCCAGATCAGCGAGATCACCTGGCCCGAGGACACCTCGCTGGTCACGATCATCCGCGGCAACCGGGTCCTCACCCCGCACGCGGAGGAGACCCTGGAGCCGGGCGACGAACTGCTCTTCGTGGCCGCCCAGGCCCGTGAGGAGCAGCTGGAGGACCTCCTCCAGGCCCGCCACTGACGGACCCCCGCACGACATGCGGGAGGGGCGGGCAGCCGATCGGCTGCCCGCCCCTCCCGCATGTCCGCACGCGCTACTTGGCCCCGGCCTTGCGGGCCTTCTCCGCGGCCTCCTCGGCCTCCCACTCCGCGATCACGTCGATCGGCGGCGGCGCCTTCGCCAGGAACACCCACGTGAAGTACACCGCGAGCACCATCGGCGGCAGCTTCAGGGCGATCAGCACCCAGCCCAGCTGCGTCGCGTCCCCCCACCAGTACAGCGGGAAGAGGATCGCGTACTTGGCCAGGAAGATGAGCCCCCAGGCCAGACTGGCCTTGGTGTACGCCTTCTTGCGCCCGGGGTTGCGCGTCCGCCAGGACAGGTTCTCCTTGAACACCGGCCCCAGGATCACGCCCAGCAGCGGGAACCCGACCAGCGCGGACAGCGTGAAGGCCACGCCCAGCCCGGCGCCGTAGATCATGCCGGGCAGGTAGAAGCCCTTGGCGGTGCCGGTGAACAGGGCGAAGGCCACGCCGACGCCCACGCCGAAGACCCCGCTGAACGCGTGCTTGACGGTGTCCTTGCGCAGCAGCCGCACGATCACGAGCAGGACCGCGACCGCGCCCGCCGCGAAGGCGGACATCTTCACGTCCTTGTTGATCGTGTAGATCATCACGAAGAGCAGCCCGGGGAGCATCGTCTCCACGGTGCCCCGCACGCCTCCGAAGGCGTCGAAGAGCGCCGCCTGGGTCACGGCCTTCTGGTCCGCGGACGGTTCCCCCGCGGGATCCGGGGTGATCGGTTTGTCGAGTGACGTCACCGGCTAGTGCTCCTGTCCGAGCGGTCGGAGTTCGTACTTCGGATTGAAGAGGACCCGGCGGCCGTGGCTCATCGCGATCCTCCCGGAGGCGATCATGCGCCGCCCCGGTTCGATTCCCACGATCGAGCGACGCCCGAGCCAGACCACGTCCAGCGCCGCCGAGCCGTCGAAGAGCTCCGCCTCCAGGGCGGGCACCCCGGCGCGCGGCCGGAGGGTGACGGTACGCAGGGTTCCCGTCACCTTGACTATCTCGCGGTCGTGGGAGTCGCAGATCCGCGTGCAGCCGGCGGCTTCTGCGTCCTCCTGCAGTTCCGCCGAATGCAGCTCCTCCTGCGAGGTGGACAGCCGCTCTATCATCCGCCGGAACCGGCCCGCCGGCCTGACCGGCTTGACGGACTTCTCGGGACGCGGTTCAGCACTCATACAGGAAGCGTACCGGCGCCCGCACTACCTCTCGAAGCGGTATCCCATGCCCGGTTCCGTGATGAAGTGCCGCGGATGCGAAGGGTCCGCCTCCAGCTTGCGCCGCAGCTGGGCCATGTAGACCCGCAGGTAGTTCGTCTCGGTCCCGTACGAGGGCCCCCAGACCTCCTGGAGGAGCTGCTTCTGGCTCACCAGCTTGCCCCCGTTGCGGACCAGCACCTCCAGCAGGTGCCACTCGGTGGGCGTGAGCCGTACGTCGCGCCCCTCGCGCACGGCCTTCTTGGCGGCCAGGTCCACCGTGAAGCCGTCGGTCTCCACGATCACCTCGTCCTCGCCGGAGCCCGCGCCCGGCTCGGCCCGGCGGACGGCGGCGCGCAGCCGCGCGAGCAGTTCGTCCATGCCGAAGGGCTTGGTGACGTAGTCGTCGGCCCCGGCGTCCAGGGCCTCGACCTTCTCGTCGGAGCTGTGCCGGGCCGAGAGGACCAGGATCGGCACCCTGGTCCAGCCGCGCAGGCCCTTGATCACCTCGACGCCGTCCATGTCGGGCAGGCCCAGGTCGAGGACGACCACGTCGGGGTGGCGGGCCGCCGCGAGCTCCAGGGCCTGGGCCCCGTCCGCCGCGGCGTCGACCTCGTACTTGCGCGCCTTCAGATTGATCACGAGGGCTCGGACGATCTGCGGCTCGTCGTCCACCACGAGCACCCGGGTCATTGAGGTCCTGCTTTCTGTCGTATGGGGTCGAGATCGGTGAGGTCGGTGCCGTCTTCGTCGGCGGGGCCGGTGCCGTTGGCGGCGGAGTCGGTACCGTCGGCGGCGAAGTCGGTGCCGTCGGCGGCGGGGCCGGACACGGCGGCGTGGCCCGCGCCGTCCGCCGCGGCGTGTTCCGGTCCACTGTGGCCCGTCGCGGCGCGCAGCGTCAGCACCATGGTCAGTCCGCCGCCGGGGGTGTCCTCGGCCGCCAGGGTGCCGTCCATGGCCTCGGCGAAGCCCCGGGCCACCGCGAGGCCGAGGCCCACCCCGGTGCCGCGCGGGGCGTCCCCGTGCCGCTGGAAGGGGGCGAAGATCCGCTCCTTGGCCTCGTCGGGCACTCCGGGCCCGCGGTCCACGACGCGCACCTCGACCCGGTCGCCCAGGTAGCTCGCCCGGACCAGCACCCGCTCGTCGGCCGGGCTGTACTTGACGGCGTTCTCCACCACGTTGGCCACGGTCCGCTCCAGCAGCCCGGGGTCCACGGCCACCATCGGCAGCGTCTCCGGGACGTCCAGCACCACGCTGTCCTCCGGTACGCCGCCCAGCGCCATCGGGACCACCTCGTCGAGGTCGATCTCCCGGATCAGCGGGGTCACGGTGCCGGTCTGGAGCCGGGACATGTCGAGCAGGTTGCCCACCAGGTGGTCGAGCCGGTCCGCGCCGTCCTCGATGCCTTCGAGGAGCTCGGCCCGGTCCTCCTCGGACCAGTCCACGTCGTCGGAGCGCAAGGAGGACACCGAGGCCTTGATGGAGGCCAGCGGCGTACGGAGGTCATGGCTGACGGCGGCCAGCAGCGCGGTCCGGATCCGGTTGCCCTCCGCCAGCCGGCGGGCCTCCTCGGCTTCCCCGACCAGCCGCTGCCGGTCCAGGACCACGGCGGCCTGGGCGGCGAAGGCGCCGAGCACGCGGCGGTCCTCGGCGGGCAGCACCCGGCCGGACAGGGCCAGCGCCATGTGGTCGCCGATGGGCATGTCCACATCGGCCTCCTCGGGGCGGTCGACCGGGCGCGGGCCGACGCTGCCCGCCCGCTTCCAGGGCTCGACGTCGCTCGTGCGCTCCAGCAGGGCGACGGACTCCATGGCGAAGGTCTCGCGCACCCGTTCCAGCAGCGCGTCCAGTGTGGTCTCGCCGCGCAGCACGCTGCCGGCCAGGAAGGAGAGGATCTCGGACTCGGCGCGCAGCCGGGCGGCCTGGTGGGTGCGCCGGGCGGCCAGGTCCACCACCGAGGCCACGGAGACCGCCACCCCGAAGAAGACGGCGATGGCCACGATGTTCTTCGGGTCCGAGATGGTGAAGCGGTGGACGGGCGGGGCGAAGAAGTAGTTCAGCAGCAGCGAGCCGAAGGCGGCCGAGGCCAGCGCCGGCCAGAGCCCGCCCAGCAGCGCGGCGGCCACGGTCAGCGAGAGGAACAGCAGCATCTCGTTGGCGAGGCCCGGGTCGGCGTTCACGTGCGTGAGCAGGACGGCCAGCAGGGCGGGGCAGAGGATGCCGACGAACCAGCCGGCGATGATCCGGGGCCTGCCGAGCCGGGCCGCCGAGCGGACCACGGGCAGCCCGCGGCCCCGGGCGACCTCCTCGTGCGTGACGATGTGCACGTCGAGGTCGGGCCCCGAGTCGCGGGCCACGGTGGCGCCGACGCCGGGGCCGAAGACGTACTGCCACGCCTTGCGGCGGCTGGAGCCGAGCACGATCTGGGTGGCGTTGACCCCGCGGGCGAATTCGAGCAGCGCGTCGGGGATGTCGTCGCCGATCACATGGTGAAACGTTCCGCCAAGGTCTTCGACCAGCGTCCGCTGGACCGCGAGCTCCTTCGGCGAGGCCGCGGTCAGCCCGTCGCTGCGGGCGATGTACACGGCGAGGATCTCGCTGCCCGAGCCCTTCGCGGCCATCCGGGAGGCGCGGCGGATGAGCGTACGGCCCTCGGGCCCGCCCGTGAGCCCGACGACGATCCGCTCGCGGGCCTGCCAGGTGGAGCGGATGCCGTGCTCGCCCCGGTACTGCTGGAGGTACTCGTCGGCCCGGTCGGCCACCCACAGCAGCGCCAGCTCGCGCAGGGCGGTGAGGTTGCCGGGCCGGAAGTAGTTGGACAGGGCCGCGTCGACCTTGTCGGACTGGTAGATGTTGCCGTGCGCCATCCGCCGGCGCAGCGCCTGCGGGGACATGTCGACGAGCTCGATCTGGTCGGCCCGCCGCACCACCTCGTCCGGCACGGTCTCCCGCTGCCGCACCCCGGTGATGGACTCCACCACGTCGCCGAGCGACTCCAGGTGCTGGATGTTCACGGTGGACACCACGTCGATGCCCGCCCGCAGCAGCTCCTCGACGTCCTGCCAGCGCTTGGCGTTGCGCGAGCCCGGCACGTTGGTGTGCGCGAGTTCGTCCACGAGCGCGATCGCGGGCCGGCGCGCCAGTACCGCGTCCACGTCCATCTCGGTGAAGCCGGCGCCCCGGTACGAGAGCTCCTTGCGCGGGACCTGTTCCAGCCCGTGCAGCATCACCTCGGTGCGCGGCCGCCCGTGGTGCTCGACGAAGCCGACGACGCAATCGCCACCCCGCTCCACCCGGCGGTGGGCCTCGGACAGCATCGCGTACGTCTTGCCCACACCGGGTGCCGCGCCGAGGTAGATCCGAAGCTTGCCGCGTCCCATGCGCCCATTCTCCGGGACGTTTCCGCCGATCACGCACTTTCGGGGCCCGTCCGCCCATCCCTGACGGATCCCTGACACCCGGGGCCCGGACCTCCCGCACCTCCCGGGTACGACAGCGGGCCGTACCCCCGAAGGAGTACGGCCCGCGGCCGGAAACGGTCGCCCTCAGGCGTCGCCGGGGATCAGCCGGGGAGCCGGGATCTGGATCAGCCGGGTCAGCGGACCTCGGTGATCGTCGGACCCTGCTCCAGCTGGCCCATGCCGCCGGAGAAGCGGGAGCCCTCCTGGTCCTCGGTCTGCACGCCGTCCGGCACCATCTGGGCGTCGTTCGGCAGCTTCAGCACGATCGGGTCGCGCGGAGCCATCGGGCCGTCGCCGCGCACGATGACGGTCTCGCGGAAGATCTGCTCCAGCACGCCCGCCGACTCGGGGCGCACCGCGCCCTGGCCGGAGATGACGCCGCGCAGGAACCAGCGCGGGCCGTCGACGCCGACGAAGCGGACCAGCTGGGCGCCGGTCTGGCCGTCGGGCATCGGTACGGGCACCTGGGCGCGCAGCTCCCAGCCCAGCGGACCCTCGACCTCGTCGATGATGCCGCCCTGCTGGGTGATGCCCGTGGCGATCTCGTCGCGGACCTCGCCCCAGATGCCTTCCTTCTTGGGCGCCGCGAAGGCCTGCAGCTGTACGGCGCTGTCGCCGAGGACGACCGTCGCGGCGACGATCGCGTCCCCGGCGACCTCGACGCGCAGTTCCATGCCCTCGACACCCGGTACGAGAATGCCGCCCAGGTCGACGCGACCCTCCTCGGGCGCACCGGGCACCTCGGAGACGTCCCAGGGGCCGTCGGGCCGCGGGGCCGGCGGCAGATTCACCCTGCGGCGGGGCGCGGAGTCGAGCTCCTCGCCGCCGTCCTGCTCATCGGCAGCCACGCCGTCCACGACCTGCTCGGCCGCGCCGCCGTCCTTGGCGGAGTCGTTCTTCTTGCGACGTCCGAACACGTCACTGTCCTTCCCGGTCGGATACGACCGAAGCGTAGCCATTCCCACCCTGCTGACCAGCGCCGGATCCGGCCACGGCCGCATGACCGCCGGTGGAGCCGAAACCCCCCTCGGCCCGCGCCGAGCCGGGAAGTTCCGCCACCTCGTGGAAGCGCACCTTCTCGACCCTCTGGACAACCAGCTGGGCAATGCGGTCGAAGCGCTCGAACCGGACGCTCTCGCGCGGGTCGAGATTGACCACGATCACCTTGATCTCCCCACGGTACCCGGCATCCACCGTCCCCGGGGCATTCACGAGCGCGAGCCCGCAGCGGGCGGCCAGGCCCGAGCGCGGGTGCACGAACGCCGCGTACCCGTCGGGCAGGGCGATGGACACCCCCGTGGGCAGTACGGTGCGCTCGCCGGGCTCCAGCACGGCCGCCTCGGTGGTCACCAGGTCGCAGCCGGCGTCGCCGGGGTGGCCGTACGCGGGCAGGGGCACCTCCGGGTCGACGCGCTTGATGAGCACGTCGATCGGGGCGTGGCTGTTCTCAGACATCAGGGGTTCACCTCGAAGGCGCGCGTGCGCCTGACCTGGTCCGGGTCGGACATCGCCGCCCGGATCTCCTCGGGCCGACCGTTGTCGATGAAGTGGTCGACCTTCACTTCGATGAAGAGCGCGTCTGCGCGCACGGCGACCGGGCCCTCGGGCCCGCCTATCCGGCCGACCGCGGTGGAGTAGATCTTGCGCCCGGCGACGGCGGTCACCTCGGCCTCCAGGTACAGCACGGTGCCCACGGGCACGGGCCGCACGAAGTCGGTCTCCAGCCGTCCCGTCACCGCGATGACGCGCAGCAGCCAGTTCAGGGAGCCCAGCGTCTCGTCGAGGGCGGTGGCGAGCACGCCGCCGTGGGCGAGGCCGGGGGCACCCTGGTGCGCGG
The DNA here is from genome assembly GCF_001279655.1 of Streptomyces sp. WM6372. Lineage (NCBI taxonomy): Bacteria > Bacillati > Actinomycetota > Actinomycetes > Kitasatosporales > Streptomycetaceae > Streptomyces > Streptomyces sp. WM6372. The sequence goes on from NZ_LGDB01000191.1 coordinate 120,735, forward strand.
GCTTGACGGTGAACTCGGCACTGACGCGGACGCCCTCCCCGGCACGGGCCTCCAGGTGGAGTCCGTGGGGCTGGCCCTCGCCGCAGCCGAAGCAGTGCCCGTAGTGCGCACCGAGCAGCTCGCCGGGCGCCGGGGCGTCGGGGTGCCGGACCGGTGCGGTGGCATCGGCCGGGGGCGTCAACGCTGTGTTTCGTCCACTCACAGGCGCAGACCTTACCCGCGCCGCTACCCGCCGGTCGCCCCGTGGCAGGCTTGACGCCATGCAGCTCTCCCCCGCGCACCACGACGAACGTCTGACCGCCCCCCGCTCCTGGTGGGCCATCGCCGTGCTCATCGGCCTGGCGTGCGCGCTGATGCTGCTGCCGCTGGGCACGCTGCCGCTGCTGGCGGGGCTGGTCGGGGGCACCGCGCTGGCGGGGCTGGTGGTGAGCTCGTACGGCTCCGCGCGCGTGCGCGTGGTGAACGGTGCGCTGGCGGCCGGTGAGGCGCGGATCCCGGTGGCGGCCCTGGGCGAGCCCGAGGTGCTCGACGCGGAGGAGGCGCGCGCCTGGCGCACGTACAAGGCGGACACGCGCGCCTTCATGCTGCTGCGCAGTTACGTCCCGACGGCGGTGCGCGTCCCGATCATCGACCCCGAGGACCCGACCCCGTACGCGTACGTCTCGACCCGGGAGCCGCAGGCGCTGGTCTCGGCGATCCGGGCGGCCAAGGGCTGAGCCTGCCGCACCCGCCGGACGTCAGGCCGGGGGCCAGTCGCCGACCGAGCCTTCGATGGCATCCCTGATGGCCTCGGGAAGGGGCTCGGAGGGCTGCTCAAGGGGCGGAAGCTGCGTCAGGGAGTCCCAGGCCACGGCCCGGCCCCGCAGGTCGGCACGGACCTTCTCGGCGAGTTTGCGGGTGTCGCGGTGGTTCATGACCGCCCCGACGGTGGCGCCCACCATGAACGGCAGCAGGTTCGGCAGGTTGCGGAACGTCCGCTTCATGATCTGTTGGCGCAGTTCGCGCTTCATCTGACCGCCGAGCGCGATGTTCAGCGTCGTCGGCTTGGTCAGGTCCACCCCGCGCTCCTCCGTCCACGCGGTCAGGTAGGCGAGGCTGCGTTCCCTGAGGTTTCCGGCCGGTCTCCGGCCGTACACCTCGTGGAGTTCCGCGACGAGCTTCAGCTCGATGGCGGCGACCCCGGTGATCTCCGCGGCCAGTTCGGCGGGCATCGCGGGCGGCACCGGCAGCATGGCCGCGGCTCCGATGCCGGCGCCCACCGTGGAGGTGCCGTACGCGGCGCCCGCGATCAGCTTGTCGGCAAGCTGATCGGGACCGAGGCCCGGGAACTGCGCGCGCAGGGTCGCGAGGTCCCGAACCGGAACGCGCGGTGCGTTCTCGATGATGCGGTCCGCGACGTGCTGGACGGCGGCCCTGACATGTTCGCCGCCCTTGCGCACACCGCTCTTGACGGCTTGCAGCCGACGAGCCCCGGACCTGCGCCGGGCTCCCTCGCCGGACTCTGCGGCCGACGGCACCGCCACGGCGGTGCCGGACGACACGGCGGGTACGCCGGAGGCTGCTGGGCCCGTTTCCGGGCCCGTGGCCGCCTCTTGCGCCTCCACCGGATCACCAGCTTTTCGGAAGCGTCGCTTCCGAAACGGTGTCGAGCCGGTCACGGCCGACGCCTCTCAGTCGCAGTCGCGGCAGATCGGCTGGCCGTTCTTCTCGCGTGCCAGCTGGCTGCGGTGGTGCACCAGGAAGCAGCTCATGCAGGTGAACTCATCGGCCTGCTTGGGCAGCACCCGAACGGCCAGTTCCTCGTTGGAGAGGTCTGCGCCGGGGAGCTCCATGCCCTCCGCCGCGTCGAAGTCGTCGACGTCGACGCTCGAAGACGACTTCTCGTTGCGCCGGGCCTTCAGCTCTTCAATGCTGTCGTTGTCGACGTCGTCGTCGGTCTTGCGTGGGGTGTCGTAGTCCGTTGCCATTTTTCGCTCTCCCCCTCTGGGATTTAGCGGTGTCTCAGCGCACGTAACGCGCGAGAGGCCGGACTTGTGCCCGACCTGAGGCGGAGATTTTGCCTCACATCAAGGTCTGTTACTCAATCGACACCCAGCCGCACACCTGAAGGAGCGATTGGCTGGGATGACGACCGGGACCGTACACGGTCCGGGGGCCGTCTTGCACAAACGCCACCCCGTGTATTTCCCGCCGTTCGAGGGGCGGGAAACCCGGACTTCCCGGGCTTTCCGGCCCCCTTCGGGGTCACTGAACGCACATGATCCAACACTCGACAATGTGATCGATCACACAAGCGCCATCCTCGCCACCCCCTCATCATTCAGCCAAGAGCGAACAAGCGGTCGGGGACTCACAGGGGCAAAGTGACACGCATCACGAGGCCACCGCCCTCGCGCGGCGTCGCCGAGATCCGCCCGCCGTGTGCGCGGGCCACAGAGCGCGCGATCGACAGACCGAGCCCGACACCCTTGTCGCTGCCCGTGCGCTCCGTACGCAGCCGTCTGAAGGGCTCGAAGAGGTTGTCCACCTCGTACGCGGGAACCACGGGACCCGTGTTCGAGACGATGAGGATCGCCTGGCCGTGCTGGGACTCGGTGGTGACCTCCACCCAGCCGTCCTCCGGCACGTTGTACCGGACGGCGTTCTGCACCAGGTTGAGCGCGATCCGCTCCAGCAGGACGCCGTTGCCCTGCACCACGGCCGGCGCCCGTTCGCCCCGGATCTCCACACCCTTCACCGCCGCCTCCCCGCGCGCCTGGTCGATGGCGCGCGAGGCGACCTCCGCCAGGTCCACGGGTTTGCGCTCGACTATCTGGTTGTCGCTGCGGGCCAGCAGCAACAGGCCCTCGACCAGCTGCTCGCTGCGCTCGTTGGTCGCCAGCAGCGTCTTGCCCAGCTGCTGGAGCTCCACCGGCGCACCCGGGTCGGACAGGTGCACCTCCAGCAGCGTCCGGTTGATGGCCAGCGGGGTGCGCAGCTCGTGCGAGGCGTTCGCGACGAAGCGCTGCTGCGCGGTGAAGGCCCGCTCCAGCCGGTCGAGCATCTCGTCGAAGGTGTCGGCGAGCTCCTTGAGCTCGTCGTCCGGCCCGTCCAGCTCGATCCGCCGGGTCAGGTCGGAGCCGACCACCCGGCGGGCGGTCCGGGTGATCTTGCCGAGCGGCGAGAGCACCCGGCCGGCCATCGCGTAGCCGAAGGCGAAGGCGATGATGCTGAGGCCGAGCAGGGCCATCAGCGACCGGCTGAGCAGGTCGTCCAGCGCGTGCCGGCGCTGCTCCAGGATGCAGGTGTTGATCACCGAGTTGAACTGGTCGGGCGACTGGATCTTGCCGACCACGCCGGGGCAGGTGCTGGTGACCTGGATGTCCGTGCCGCCCAGGATCTTGTACGGCAGCCCGTTGCCCTCGCGCAGGGCCTGCGCCGCCAGCAGGTAGATGATCGACAGCAGCAGGATGCCGGCGATCAGGAACATCCCGCCGTAGAGCAGCGTGAGGCGTATGCGGATGGTGGGCCGCAGCCAAGGGAAGGGACCCTCGGGCTGGCCGGGGTCCCAGGTCGGTCTCGGCGGCACCGTTGGCGGTGCCGGGGTCGCCGCCACGCGCGTCAGATCCGGTAGCCGGAGCCGGGCACGGTCACGATGACCGGCGGCTCCCCCAGCTTGCGCCGCAGGGTCATGACCGTCACCCGCACCACGTTGGTGAACGGGTCGGTGTTCTCGTCCCATGCCTTCTCCAGCAGCTGCTCGGCGGAGACGACGGTCCCCTCGCTCCGCATGAGAACCTCCAGCACCGCGAACTCCTTGGGCGCCAGCTGCACCTCCCTGCCGTCACGGAACACCTCGCGCCGGTTCGGGTCGAGCTTGATCCCGGCCCGCTCCAGTACGGGGGGCAGGGCGACGGTGGTGCGCCGCCCCAGGGCGCGCACGCGGGCGGTCAGCTCGCTGAACGCGAAGGGCTTGGGCAGGTAGTCGTCCGCGCCCAGCTCCAGGCCTTCCACCCGGTCGCTCACGTCACCGGACGCCGTCAGCATCAGCACGCGGGTGGGCATGCCGAGCTCGACGATCTTCCGGCAGACGTCGTCACCGTGCACGAGGGGGAGGTCCCGGTCGAGCACGACCACGTCGTAGTCGTTCACCCCGACGCGCTCCAGGGCCGCGGCGCCGTCGTACACGACGTCCACGGCCATGGCCTCCCGGCGCAGCCCGGTGGCCACCGCATCGGCGAGCAGCTGCTCGTCCTCGACGACGAGTACGCGCACGTCGTTTCCTTCCATCGAGCCCTGAGGGCACACGTGTATTGCGTCGTCCATCCTGCCCGTTTCAGCCGTAAACCGGCTGTAAGGCGCCCCTCCGGGGCCCTCGGGGGCCGGAAGTGAGGATTCCCTCGCCTCCCGAGGTTTCTGGGCCCAGGGTGCCGGGGAGGACGACAGCACACCCCAACCACTCCCTGACGGCGGACTGCCACGTGCCGCCGCCGACCCACGAAGAGGGGGCGAACCCACCATGGACGCATTCACCGCGGGTCTCCTGCAGCGCATCCGGGCCACGCAGACGGACCTTGAGCAGGCCCGCCAGACGGGCGACGACTTCCTCGTGGAAGTGGAGCAGGCGGAACTGGAAGATCTCCAGCGCCTCGCCGCCGAACACGGCGTTCCGGTCTCCGTCTCCGCCTGCTGACAACCTCCAGTCCAGCCAGAACCCCGGCAGCCGCAGTGCGGCGGCCGGGGTTCCCTCATGCCGGGGTTCCCTCAACCGGGGCTCCCTCATGCAGGGGCTCCCCGCGCCGGGGCTCCCCCGCGCCGGGGCGCGGTCTCGTCAGTCGTGCCAGGCCCCGGCCTCGTCCAGCAGCGGCTGGAGCGAGGCGAACACCGCCGGCGTGGCGGCCAGCGCCAGCTCCCCCGAGGCGGGCTGCCCGGGCCGCCCGCCCGTGAGCGCCCCGGCCTCCCGGGCGATCAGCTCGCCCGCGGCCAGGTCCCAGGGGTTCAGCCCGCGCTCGTAGTAGGCGTCCAGCCGCCCGGCGGCCACGTCGCTGAGGTCCAGCGCCGCCGAGCCGCCGCGCCGGATGTCCCGCACCCGGGGGATCACCCGCCGGGCCACCTCCGCCTGCTGCTCCTTGCGCGTCTGGAGGTAGGCGAAGCCCGTCCCGACCAGCGCCTGGTCCAGCGGCGCCGCCGCCCGGCAGGCGAGGCGGACCCCGCCCAGCCAGGCCCCGCCCCCGCGCACCGCGTGGTACGTCTCGCGCCGCATCGGGGCCGCCACGACCCCGACCACGGTCCGGCCCTCGTACTCGGCGGCGATCGACACGCTCCAGCTGGGCAGCCCGTACAGGTAGTTGACGGTGCCGTCCAGCGGGTCCACGACCCACCGCACCCCGCTGGTGCCGGGGACGTCGGCGCCCTCCTCGCCCAGCAGCCCGTCCTCGGGGCGCCGCCGCGCGAGGATCCCGGTGATCAGCTTCTCCGCCGCGATGTCCATCTCGGTCACCACGTCGATCGGGCTGCTCTTGGTCGCCGCCACCGCGAGATCGGCCGGCCGGCCGTCCCGCAGCAGCTCCCCGGCCTGCCGGGCGGCGTCCAGCCCCACGTCCAGCAGTTCGGCCTTCAGCTCTTCGGAGATCACGCTCGCCCTTTCCTAGGCGTACGGACTGTCGGCGCCCGCGGCCGCCGGCCGGGGCCCGCGCGCCGGGCAGCAGCCCACCGCGCACAGGTCGTGGCCGGGCCCGAGCAGCCCCAGCGCGCACCGCTCCACCGGCTCGCCCCGCTCCGCGGCGGCGCGCTCCAGCACCAGCTCACGGACCGCGGCCGCGAACCGCGGGTCGGCCCCGACGGTCGCCGACCGGGCGATCGGCAGCCCGAGCTCCGCGGCCTTCGCGGTGGCCTCCGTGTCGAGGTCGTACAGGACCTCCATGTGGTCGGAGACGAACCCGATCGGCACCATCACCACCGCCGGCGCCCCGGCTCCGTGCAGCGCCTCCAGGTGGTCGCAGATGTCCGGCTCCAGCCACGGGATGTGCGGGGCCCCGCTGCGCGACTGGTAGACGAGCTCCCAGGGCAGCTCCGTGCCCGTCTCGGCCCGCACCGCGTCCGCGATCACCTGCGCGACGTCCAGGTGCTGCCTGACGTACGCGCCGCCCTCGCCGCCGGCGGTGTGCTCCTCGACCGGGCCGGAGGTGTCGGCGGACGCGGTCGGGATCGAATGGGTGGTGAAGGCGAGGTGCGCGCCGGCGCGCACCTCCTGCGGCAGCGACTCCAGCGCGGCGAGTACCCCGTCGATCATCGGCTGCACGAAGCCGGGGTGGTTGAAGTAGTGCCGCAGCTTGTCGACCTTCGGCAGCTCGGCGGCGCCGTCCTCCACCAGCGCCGCCAGCGCGTCGGCGAGGTTCTCGCGGTACTGCCGGCAGCCCGAGTACGAGGCGTACGCGCTGGTCGCGAGCACCGCGATGCGGCGGCGCCCGTCGGCGGCCATCTCCCGCATCACGTCCGTGAGGTACGGGGCCCAGTTCCGGTTGCCCCAGTACACGGGCAGGTCCAGTCCGTGCTCGGCGAAGTCCTTGCGCAGGGCGTCCAGCAGCTCGCGGTTCTGCCCGTTGATCGGGCTGACCCCGCCGAAGCCGAAGTAGTGCTGCCCGACCTCCTTGAGCCGCTCGCGCGGGATGCCGCGTCCGCGCGTGACGTTCTCCAGGAACGGCACGACGTCGTCGGGTCCTTCCGGACCGCCGAAGGAGAGCAGCAGGAGGGCGTCGTACGGGGCGGCGAGGCCTTCGGCCGGGGGCGAGGCGGCGGCGCGGAGCTGGTCTGACATGGTCCGCATCCTGCCACCCGGCATCCGCGCCCGGGAACCGGCCCGGCGGCGCACCCGCGCCGCAACCTGGGTAAGGTAACCCTAAGTTCCCGATCCGGGTCCTGGTCCGGGCCCTGGTCCGGATTCTCCCCGTGCGGGTGCCTTGTCGGCGGTCGTAACCTGTATGGGCCAATGACGTCCCTTACGGAGGGCACCTTGCCCAGTCCCTACCGCGCGATATTCGCGGCCCCCGGCACCGTGGGGTTCAGCGCCGCAGGCCTCATAGGCCGCCTGCCCATATCCATGGTGGGCGTCGGCATCCTGACGATGATCTCCGAGATCACCGGCCGCTACGCCATGGCGAGCGCCCTCACCGGCACCCTGGCCCTGGCCGCCGCGTTCATCGGCCCCCAGGTCTCCCGCCTGGTGGACCAGTACGGGCAGCGGCGGGTGCTGCGTCCCGCCACCCTCATCTGCGTGGCCTCGGTCGCCGTCCTGCTGGTGGCCGCAGCCAACGGGTGGCCGGACTGGACCCTCTTCGTCTGCGCGGCCGTGGCGGGCTGCGTGCCGAGCGTCGGCTCGATGGTCCGCGCCCGGTGGACCGTGATCTACCGGGACTCCCCGCGCGAACTGCACACCGCGTACTCCTTCGAGTCCGTCGTGGACGAGGTCTGCTTCATCTTCGGCCCGATCATCGCCATCGGCCTGTCCACCACCTGGTTCCCCGAGGCCGGCCCGCTGATCGCCGCCCTCTGCCTGCTCGTCGGGGTCTGGCTGCTCACCGCGCAGCGCTCCACCGAGCCCGAGCCGCACCCGCGCGAGGAGCACGGGAACCGCACCTCGGCCCTGCGCTCCCCCGGACTCCAGGTGCTGACGGCGACGTTCGTGGCGACCGGCGCGATCTTCGGCTCCATCGACGTGTCCACGCTGGCCTTCGCCGAGGAGCAGGGACACAAGTCCTCGGCGAGCCTCGTCCTGGCCATCTGGGCGTTCGGATCCTGCCTGGCGGGCATCGTCTTCGGCCTCCTCCACCTCAAGGGCAAGAGCGAACGCCGTTGGGTACTGGGCGTATGTGCGATGGCCGTGAGTATGATCCCCCTCCTACTGGCCGGGAACCTTCCGTTTCTGGCCGTGGCGCTCTTCGTCTCGGGCCTCGCCATCGCTCCCACGATGATCACCACGATGGCCCTGATCGAGGCGCACGTACCACGCGCGAAGCTGACCGAGGGCATGACCTGGATCAGCACCGGCCTCGCGGTCGGCGTCGCGGTCGGCTCATCGGTGACGGGACTGGTCATCGACGCCTCCGGGGCGCGCAGCGGGTACGTCGTCTCCATCTCGTCGGGAGTGGCCGCGGCGGCGGTTGCGTTCGCGGGATACCGCCGGCTGTCGAAGCCGGCGCAAGGGGAGGAGCCAGCAACCGATGGGGACGGCGACAGCAGGGCAGAGCAGCAGGGCGACCGCGTGGCATAACTGGGCGGGCAACGTCACGGCCACGCCCGCCCGCGTGGTGACCCCGGCCTCGGTCGGGGAGCTTCAGGAGGCGGTGCGCCGGGCCGCCGAGGACGGGCTGAAGGTCAAGGCGGTCGGCACGGGCCACTCCTTCACCGCGGCCGCCGCGACCGACGGCGTCCTCATACGTCCGCAGGCGCTGGCCGGGATCCGCGAGATCGACCGGACCGCCGGCACCGTGACGGTGGCCGCGGGCACGGTGCTCAAGGACCTGAACGTCGCCCTGGCCCGGGAGGGTCTCTCGCTCACCAACATGGGCGACATCATGGAGCAGACGGTCTCCGGCGCCACCAGCACCGGAACCCACGGCACCGGCCAGGACTCGGCCTCCATCGCCGCCCAGATCCGCGGCCTGGAGCTGGTCACGGCGGACGGCCGGCTGCTGACGTGCTCCGAGAAGGAGAATCCGGACGTCTTCGCGGCCGCCCGGATCGGCATCGGCGCCCTGGGCATCGTCACCGCGATCACCTTCGCCGTGGAGCCGGTCTTCTTCCTGACCGCCCGTGAGGAGCCCATGGCCTTCGACCGGGTGACCGCCGAGTTCGAACAGCACTTCGCGGAGAACGAGCACTTCGAGTTCTACTGGTTCCCGCACACCGGCAACTGCAACACCAAGCGCAACAACCGCAGCCAGGGCCCCGCCGCCCCGCCCGGAGCCGTGAGCGCCTGGGTCGAGGACGAGCTGCTGTCCAACGGGGTCTTCCAGGCCGTGAATTCCCTCGGCCGCGCCGTCCCGGCGACCATCCCCTCCATCGCCCGCATCGCCAGCCGCGCCCTGTCCGCGCGCACCTACACGGACATCCCGTACAAGGTGTTCACCAGCCCGCGCCGGGTGCGGTTCGTGGAGATGGAGTACGCGCTGCCGCGCGAGCAGGTGGTCGGGGCGCTGCGGGAGCTCAAGTCGATGGTCGACCGCTCCGGGCTGCGCATCAGCTTCCCGGTGGAGGTGCGGACGGCTCCGGCGGACGACATCGCGCTGTCGACGGCCTCGGGGCGCGAGACCGCGTACATCGCGGTGCACATGTACAAGGGCACCCCGTACCAGGCCTACTTCACGGCTGCCGAGCGGATCTTTACCGCGCACGGCGGGCGGCCGCACTGGGGCAAGGTGCACACGCGGGACGCGGAGTACTTCGCCGGCGTCTACCCGCGCTTCGGCGAGTTCACCGCGCTGCGGGACCGGCTGGACCCGGACCGGCTGTTCGGCAACGACTACCTGCGCAGGATCCTGGGCGAGTAACCCGGCTCAGGGAGCCTGCTGCTGACCCTTGCCGCTCGGGGCCGGCGTGGGTGTCGGCTTCGGGGTGGGGGTCGGGGTGGGCGTGGGTTTCGGGCTCGTGGTCGGGGTCGGCGGGCTCGGACTCGGCGCCGGGCCACCGGAGTCGGAGGAGTCCGGGGACGAAGGGTCGGGGCTCGGACTCGGGCTCGGGCCCCGGCCGCCGTGCTGAGCCGAAGGGCTGGGGGAGGCCCCGGAGTCCGGGGTCGCCCCGCCCTTCCCGCCGGTACCGGACTCCTTGCCGGGGCCGGCCGGCCGCTCGTCGCCCACCTTGTGCGTGCCGCCGGACCAGATGGTTCCGCCGCCCCGGCTGATCGCCGTGCCGGAGAAGGCCTCGTAGGCCCCGAGGCCGCCGAGCGCGATGGCGAAGGCCGCGCCCGAGGCCACCGCCGTCCGCTTCCAGCCCCGTACGCGGGTGCCGTGGACGGTGGCCGCGCCGAACTCGCCGGAGGGCGCCGTCGCACGGAGCAGCAGGGTGCCGTCGGGCGCCTTCTCCTCGCCGGGCGGCGGGACCTGACGGGCCCTGGGCCGGGCGCTCTCGCGCAGCTGGTCGCCGGTGCGCTTGAAGAAGTGCTGGATGACGGGGCCGCCCGCGGTGGCGACCACGCTGACCACGCCGGCGCCGAGGATGGTGCCGTAGACCCCCAGCTTCGAGGCGAGCAGGGCCGCGGCGACGGTGGCGAGGGAGGAGCCCGCGATCTGGGCCACGCTCAGATCGAGCTTCTTCTCGACGCCTTCCGCGCCGTCCGCCCCGTCCGTGACGGACCCCGGTTCGACCCCGGGCGTGGCCTTCTGACCCATCCTCATCCCCTGTGTGTTCTGCCTCTCGCGACGTCTCGCGCTTCACCGCTCTCAGCAGTTACTGACCGACGAGCGAAACGATTAGTTCCGTTTCTGTGGATTCTGTGAAGCAGGACACGCGAAATCGGACGCGCACGCAGGTCCCGCCCGATTCGGGGCAGCCCAACTCCCGCCGCCCACGACAAGTTCGGCGGCGCGGCGGTCCACCCAGGTGGCCCGAATGGAGTACTGTGGCGAGCCCTGGGGCCGTCCTTCCTTTCGGATGTCCGGACTCGGGAGAGGGGGCCGACTGATGGAGAAACGGCACTCGAGACCGGTGATGCCGCGGCATTGCACGCATTCCTGATGCGCACAGTAATCATTCGGTCACTGTGCGTGCCCAACAGGTAACCGTGCCATAACGGCGATCAAGGGCGCATGCCCGACACGCCGGTTGAACTCGGCAAGGTTGTGGCAGGCTGCACCCGGGCAGGCCACACTCGACTAGCGGAAGCAGCGACGCACGTGACGTCGGCAGGCACCACCCGGGAGGTCCCCATGCCCGAACTGCGTGTCGTGGCCGTCTCAAATGACGGCACACGACTGGTGCTCAAGGCTGCGGACAGCACGGAGTACACGCTTCCGATCGACGAGCGGCTGCGGGCTGCCGTGCGCAACGACCGCGCGCGCCTGAACCAGATCGAGATCGAGGTGGAGAGCCACCTCCGCCCCCGTGACATTCAGGCCCGCATACGGGCCGGTGCCTCCGCTGAGGAGGTCGCCCAACTCGCCGGCATCCCCGTCGACCGCGTACGCCGCTTCGAGGGCCCGGTGCTGGCCGAGCGCGCGTTCATGGCGGAGCGCGCCCGCAAGACGCCCGTGCGCCGCCCCGGAGAGAACACCGGACCCCAGCTCGGCGAGGCCGTGCAGGAGCGGCTCACGCTGCGCGGCGCCGAGAAGGAGTCCGTGCAGTGGGACTCCTGGCGCCGCGACGACGGCACGTGGGAGGTCCTGCTGGTCTACCGGGTCGCGGGCGAACCGCACTCGGCTAGCTGGACGTACGACCCGCCGCGCCGGCTGGTCGTGGCCGTGGACGACGAGGCCCGCTCGCTGATCGGCGAGGCGGACGACCTGCCGGCGACACCGGAGCCGAGCTTCCCGTTCGTGCCGAGGATCGCGCGGCTGCCGAGGGACCGGCCTCTGGACCGCGCCCTGGACCGCCAGTTGGAGCGAACCGCCCACAACGCGGCGCCCGCGCCTGAGCCCGAGGAGGAACGGGACAGCCTGACGAGCCTGTTGGAGGCCGTACCCAGCTTCCGCGGCGACCTGGTGGTCCCCGAACGCCCCGAGCCCCCGGCGGAGGAAGAGCCGGAGGCGGAGGAGCCCCCGGCGGCCTCGGCGAGCGCCGGCGCCGGCTCCGCGTACGCGGACGTGCTGATGCCGCGCACGGTGGCGGGCCACCGCGACCGCCTCACGGGCACCACGGACCGCCAGGCGGAGGCCGACGGCGTCCGCCCGGGCCGCCGCGCGGCGGTCCCGAGCTGGGACGAGATCGTCTTCGGCACCCGCCGCAAGAAACAGGAGTAGCCCGGGCGGGATTCGCCTCCCGCCCGGGACGCGAATCCCGCCAGGACGGGGATCCCGCCAGGACGGGGATCCTGCCCGTGACCTGGATCCTGCCCGGGACGGGGCTCCTGCCCGTGACCTGGATCCTGCCCGGGACGCGAATCCCGCCGGGCTCAGCCCCGCTACTGCGGGTCCGGGCCCGTCGCCACGGGCCGGGCCGGGTCCGCGGACCATTCCGACCAGCTGCCCGCGTACAGGGCGGCCGGAATCCCGGCCACCGCCAGCGCGAGCACCTCGTGCGCCCCCGAGACCCCCGAACCGCAGTACACCCCCACCGGCGCCCCGCCCGCGGCGCCCAGCCCGGCGAACCGCGCCCGCAGCGCGTCCGCCGCGAGGAACTTCCCGTCCGCGTCGACGTTCTCCGTCGTCGGCGCCGACACCGCTCCCGGGATGTGCCCGCCGACCGGGTCGATCGGCTCGACCTCGCCCCGGTACCGCTCCCCCGCCCGTGCGTCCAGCAGGATCCCGGCGCGCGCGAGCGCCGCGGCTGCGTCCGCGTCCAGCAGCCCCAGCGCCCCCGCGTTTGGCTTGAAATCGCCCTCCGTAACGGTGACGCTATCGGCTGTCACCGGCCCGCCCGCGGCCGTCCACGCGGCCAGCCCCCCGTCCAGCACCCGTACGTCCGCGTGACCCGTCCAGCGCAACAGCCACCACGCGCGTGCGGCGGCCCAGCCGAGACCCCCGTCGTACACGACCACCGGCGCGTCCGCCGAGACCCCGGCGCGGCGCATCACCGCGCCGAACTCCTCCGGCTGCGGCAGCGGGTGACGCCCGCCCGATCCCGGCGGACCTGCCAGTTCGCGGTCGAGGTCCACGTACACCGCCCCCGGCAGGTGGCCCGCCTCGTACGCGGAGCGCAGGTTCGGACCGCCCAGCTGCCAGCGGACGTCGAGCAGCGCCGGCGGCCGGGAACCGGCCAGCTCGTCCATCAGTTCGGCGGCGGAAACGATCACAGGAGGCGCAGAGTTCGCAGTCATGCGGCCCATCTTCCTCCCCGCTCCGCGGCCCGTGTAACAAGCCCGACACCGACAGGCCGCATCGATTCGGTCATCTCTCCCCGCGTCGGCGAAACCCGGCCGGTCGTGGCGCGCCGGACCCGCCGTAGTGGAAGCATCTGGTCCGGGATGAGCGACGACGGAGGAGAGCGCTGACATGACCGAGGAACCGGAAGAAACGCGGCGCCCGCCCGGCACGCCGTGCTGGTCGAGTCTGATGGTGCACGGGCTCGGGAGCACCGAGGCCTTCTACACCGACCTGTTCCGCTGGGAGTACGAGCCCGGCCCCCAGCCCTTCGGCCCGTACGTCCGCGCCCTGCTCGACGGCCAGGAGGTGGCCGGCATCGGCGAGATGCCGCCGGACCGGCATCTTCCGGTGGCCTGGACCACGTACTTCGCCACCGACGACGCGGACTCGACGGCCGAGACGATCCGCTCCTGCGGCGGCACGGTCGCGGTGGGCCCGCTGGACGCGGGCGGTGAGGGGCGGGTGGCGATCTGCTCCGACCCGCTGGGGGCGATCTTCGGGATCTGGCAGGCCGAGGAGCACATCGGGACCCGGCTGTCCGGCGTCCCCGGCACCCCGGTCTGGGCCGAGCTGGTCACGCAGGACACGTCGACCGTCGGCAAGTTCTACCAGCACGTCTTCGGCCACGAGGCCGAGACGCACGCCACGGCCACCTCCGACTTCGACTACGTGACGCTGCTGCTGGACGGCCGCCCGGTCGCCGCCGTGCACGGGGTCGGGCGCTCGCTCCCGCACGACCGGGGCCCGCACTGGATGACGTACTTCGAGGTGGAGGACGTCGACACGGCCGCGGCGCGCGTCCACCGGCTCGGCGGGCGCGTCGTCCAGCCGCCCCGCGAGGGGCTGACCGGCAGGGTGTCCACGGTCACCGACCCGGAGGGCGCGGTGTTCACGCTCGTGGAGTCCCGGCCCGCGAACGGCCGCTGACCGCCCCTGCGCTCAGCCGTGGTTGACCGGGAGGACGTCCGGGGAGAGGGCGGCGGCGTGGGCCGCGGCGCTCGTCATGCGGCGGCGGTGGTGGCGGCGGCAGAGGACCTCGTAGCCGATCTCCTCCGCCGGGCGGTTCACGTCGCCGACGACGACCTGCTCGCCCTCCACGACCATCTCCCCGCCCACCGTGCGGGCGTTGTGGGTGGCGCGCGCCCCGCACCAGCACATCGCCTCCACCTGGAGGGTCTCGATCCGGTCGGCCAGCTCGATGAGGCGCTGCGAGCCGGGGAAGAGCTTGGTGCGGAAGTCCGTGGTGATGCCGAAGGCGAAGACGTCCAGGTCCAGGTCGTCCACGACGCGCGCCAGCTGGTCGATCTGGTCGGGGGCGAGGAACTGCGCCTCGTCCACGATCACGTAGTCCGCCTTGCCGCCCTTGGACAGCTCGGCGACCAGGTACGCGTACAGGTCCATGCCCTCCGGCGCCTCCACCGCCTCCGTCACCAGACCGAGGCGGGAGGACAGCTTGCCCTCGCCCGCCCGGTCGTCACGGGTGAAGATCACGCCCTGCAGCCCGCGCGCCGACCGGTTGTGGGCGATCTGGAGCGCCAACGTACTCTTCCCGCAGTCCATCGTGCCGGAGAAAAACACCAATTCAGGCATGGAAGGAACGGGACCTTTCGGGTCGTGGTCAGCGGGAGGGATGTGCGGGACGGGTCGGGTGGGGTCGGGTCGGGTCAGGTGCGGATTTCGAGCAGCGGGACCAGCTGCTCGGCCGCGGTCATGGAGCCGTGCATTCCGGCGAGCGCCGATTCGTTGGGCTCGTTCACGGACGCGGTGATCGCGGCATCGGTGTACGCGGCGGCGACCACGTCGCCGATCCGGCCGAGCACGCGCTCGTCGCACTCCCCCGGCGGCCCGAACCAGCCCAGTTCCAGGGCCTCTTCGCGGCTCGCGATCCAGAACCGGTCGCCCAGCACCTCGCGCCACACGGTCAGGACGTCGGCCTCGGCGCCGGGTACGGCGTACACGTGCCGGGCCCGGCCCTCGCCGCCGAGCAGGGCCACGCCCGCGCCCAGCTCCCAGTCCTCGTCGTAGTCGATCCGGGAGTCCTCGTCGAAGGGGACGTCCACCATGCCGTGGTCGGCGGTCACGTACAGCGCGGTGCGCGGCGGGAGTTGTTCGGCGAGCCGCTGCACCAGCCGGTCGACGTACATCAACTGGCCGCGCCAGGCGTCGGAGTTCACGCCGTGCCGGTGGCCGGCCCCGTCGAGCTCGCTGTAGTACGTGTACACCAGCGAGCGGTCGCCGGCCGCGAGCCGCTCGGCCGCGAGGTCCATCCGCTCCTCGCCGGTCATCCGGCCGAGGAAGGTGCCGCCGCTCAGCGCGATCTTGGTGAGCGGGGTGGTCTGGAAGGCGGGCGAGGACACCTGCGCCGTCGCCACCCCCGCCTTGTCGGCCTGCTGGAAGACGGTCGGGTACGGCTGCCAGGGCTTCGGCGGGGTCCAGGGGTGCCAGCGGAGCTGGTTCATCAGCTCGCCGGTGGCCGGGTTGCGCACGGCGTAGCCGGGCAGGCCGTGCCGGGCGGGCGGCAGACCGGTGCCGACGGAGGCCAGCGAGGTGGCGGTGGTCGCCGGGAAGCCCGCGGTGATCGGGCGGCCGGTGCCGCCGCGCGAGCTGCCGAGGAGGGAGGTCAGGTACGGGGCCTCGTCCGGGTGGGCCTTGATCTGCTCCCAGCCCATGCCGTCGACCAGGAACACGCAGTTCCGGTCGGCGGGGGTGAGCTCCGGGATCGCGGCGGCGAACCCGGGGACGCCCTGGCCGGCCACGAGGGTCGGCAGCAGGTCGGCGAGCGAGCCGGTGCCGTACTCCGGCACGGGGGCGCCGGTGAGGTCCAGCAGCTCCGGCTCGTCCCAGTTCGACGGTGCGGAGTAGGACATCAGCGGGCGGAAGTGGACGTGGCTGCCGTCGCTTCGCTGAGCGCCTGCGCGAACACGAGGGTCTGGCGGACCGCCTCCGGGCCGTCGCCGGCCTCGCTGACGCGCAGGCTGAGGTCGTCGGCGGTGGAGTTGCCGGTGTAGCCGTGGTCGGAGTCGCAGTTCGGGTCGCCGCAGGCGGCGGGCTCCAGGTCGATCCGGGAGACCGCGCCCCAGCCGATGGTCAGGACGACCTCGCGGGGCAGGGTGCCGGGGGTGTACGACTCGGGGTTGGCGACGACGCGGCTGAGCACCACGGAGGAGATCGCGCCGATCTTGACGGACTCGGTGGAGGTGGTCGCGTACGGGGACGGGGACCCGGCGTCGGCGGCCTGCTCGTCGGTGTGGCTCACGATGAAGCGGTTGCCGGTCAGGACCAGGACGGTGACGTGCCGGCGCACCTCGTTGGAGTCGAAGGTCGTCTCCTGGTGGACCAGGTACGACGAGACCGGCTCGCCGCCCACCGCGGCCTCCACGGCCTCGGCCACGAGGGCCGGGTAGTAGCCGCTGCGCTCGATCGCCGTGCGCAGCCCCTGGGTCGTCGTACCGGATTTCGCCATGAGGTCCATCCTAAGGCCCGTGCGGGGCACCCCGGGCGCCCCCGGTCGCGTCTTCCCGAGGTTGGCGCGCCGGTCAGTAGCTGGGAAGCGTCCGGGGACCGAGGTCGGTGCGGGCCGGCGGGTGGGCCACGCGGACGGCGGCGCTGAGCACGGAGAGGCCCTCGGTGGCGACGACGACCGGTTCGAGCGTGACGCCGACCACCTCGGGGTGGTCGTCGACGAGCCGGGACAGCCGCAGCAGGAGCTCTTCGAGAGCGGGGGTGTCGACGGGGTCGCTGCCGCGCCAGCCGAAGAGGAGGGGTGCGGTCCGGATGGACCGGATGAGCCCGGCGGCGTCCCGGTCGGTGGCGGGGACGAGGCGGTGGGCGGTGTCGCCGAGCAGCTCGGAGGCGACGCCGGCGAGGCCGAAGGAGAGGACGGCGCCGGCGCCGGGGTCGATCACGGACCGCACGACGGTGTCGACCCCGCGGGGCACCATGGCCTGGACCACGGGGAGCAGCTCGTCGGGGGTGCCGAGGAGGTCGGTGAGCTCCTCGTACGAGCGGCGCAGGTCGGCCTCGCCCCCGAGGTCGAGGCGTACGCCGCCGAGGTCCGCGCGGTGGCGCAGGTGCGGGGCGGTGGTCTTGAGGGCGACCGGGTAGCCCAGGCTCCGGGCGGCCCGGACGGCGGCGTCGGCGCTGGGCGCCGGCAGGGTGGGGAGCACCCGGATCCCGTAGTGGGCGAGGAGCGTGGTGGCGTCGGGCTCGGTGAGGGTGACGACACCCTCACCGACGTCGGCGAGGAGGTCGGCGAGCCGGGCGGCCGCCCCGGCCTCGTCGATGTCCTCGTACTCGGGGACCTGTCCGGTGTCGGCGTTGGCCCGGCGCCACTGCCCGTACCGGACGGCCTCGGCGACCGCGCGTACGGCGCGCTCGGCGGCCGGGTACGCCGGGATCCGTACGTCCGGTCTGGCGTACCCGCCCTCGTCCTCGTCGGTGGGGCGCGTGCGCGGGGCCAGCGCCCCCGCCGGGGACAGGGCGTCGACGAGCTCGGCCAGTTCCACGTGGACCACCGCCACCGGCTTGCCG
The DNA here is from genome assembly GCF_001279655.1 of Streptomyces sp. WM6372. Lineage (NCBI taxonomy): Bacteria > Bacillati > Actinomycetota > Actinomycetes > Kitasatosporales > Streptomycetaceae > Streptomyces > Streptomyces sp. WM6372. The sequence continues at coordinate 138,257 of NZ_LGDB01000191.1, forward strand.
GGGTACGCGGCCACCGCGTCCCGCAGGGCATCGGCCAGGTCGTCCTGCGGCTCCTGCTCGTTCACCCAGGGGATCACGGTGACGATCACCGCGTCGTTCTCGGCGGAGCCCAGCGCCGCGGCCAGCGCCACCCGGAAGTCCTGCGGCGTCGCCGCCGTCGTCAGGTCCTGCGGGGCCCCGGGCCGCAGCCCCTGCGCGAGGCAGGCGTCGTAGGTGAGGACGCCGAGCGACTCCGAGTTCCCGAGGATCGCCACGCGCGGCCCGGCCGGCAGCGGCTGCGAGGCCAGCAGCAGCCCGACGTCCACCAGCTCCGTCACCGTGCCGACCCGGATCACCCCCGCCTGCCGCAGCAGGTCCGAGACCGTTGCGTCCGGCAGCCGGGTCCCGGGGACCACGTGCCCCGCCGGGGTGTGGCGGCCGCCCCGCGCGACGACCACCGGCTTCACGGCGGCCGTCCGCCGCGCGAGGCGGGTGAACTTCCGCGGGTTGCCGAGGGTTTCGAGGTACATGAGCGCGACGTCGGTCGCCTCGTCCTCGTACCAGTACTGGAGGATGTCGTTCCCGGAGACGTCCGCCCGGTTGCCCGCCGAGACGAAGGACGACAGCCCCTCGCCCCGCCGCAGCAGTGCGGAGAGCAGCGAGATGCCGATCGCCCCGGACTGGGTGAACAGCCCGATGCGGCCCCGGACCGGCGCGGGCGCCGGGGTCAGGGAGGCGTTGAGCCCGACCTCGGGAGCGGTGTTGATCACGCCGTACGCGTTCGGCCCGATCAGCCGCATCCCGTACGAGCGCACCTGGCGCACCAGTTCGCGCTGGCGGTCGAGCCCGGCCGCGCCGCTCTCCCCGTACCCGGCGGAGAGCACCACGAGCCCCTGCACCCCGTGTTCGCCGCAGGCGGCCACGGCCTCGGGGACCCGCTCGGCGGGTACCGCGATCACCGCGAGGTCGACGGGGGCATCGACGGCGCCGAGCGCGCGGTAGGCCCGTACACCGTCCAGCAGGTCGGTGGTGACGGCCTCGTTCACGGCGTAGAGGTGGCCGCGGAAGCCGCTGTCGCGCAGGTTCCGCAGGGCCGCCGCGCCGACGCCCCCGCCGGAGCGGCTGACTCCGATGACGGCCACGGAGCGGGGGGTCAGCAGCCGCTGCACGGAGCGGGCCTCGGCGCGCTGCTCGCGGGCGCGCTGCACGGCCAGGGACTCGGCGGTGGGTTCGAGGTCGAGGGTGAGGTGGACGGAGCCTTCTTCGAAGCTGCGCTTCTGCTCGTACCCGGCGTCCTTGAACACCTTGATCATCTTGTTGTTGGCGGGCAGCACCTCGGCCGCGAACCGGCGGATGCCCCGCTCGCGGGCGACCGCGCCGATGTGTTCGAGGAGGGCCGAGGCGACCCCGCGGCCCTGGTGGGCGTCCTGGACGAGGAAGGCGACCTCGGCCTCGTCGGCGGGGGCGGAGGCGGGCCGGCCGTCGGGGCCGATCCGGTCGTAGCGGACGGTGCCGATGAACTCCTCGCCGATGGTCGCCGCGAGGCCGACGCGGTCCACGTAGTCGTGGTGGGTGAAGCGGTGCACGTCACGGGCGGAGAGCCGGGGGTAGGGCGCGAAGAAGCGGTAGTACTTCGACTCGTCGGAGACCTGCTCGTAGAAGCTGACCAGCCGGCCCGCGTCCTCCGTGGTGATCGGCCGGATCCGGGCGGTGCCGCCGTCGCGCAGGACGACGTCCGCTTCCCAGTGGGCCGGGTACGAGGGGTCCGACGCGGTGGTCATGCGGCGATCTTAAGGCCAGGGCTGGCCGAACAGCTCCTGCGCGGCGCACGCGGCAAGCCCGGGCAAACCAGTGCAAGCTGGGTGAGGTCAAACGGCGGTGGATTCGGGCCGAAGGTCGGTCGGAGCATCAGGGACGTCGTGAGAGACTGGTCTAGACAACCGTAAGAACCTGAAGGGCATCACCATGGCAGAGCGCCGCGTCAACGTCGGCTGGGCCGAGGGCCTGCACGCTCGTCCCGCCTCGATCTTCGTCCGCGCGACGACCGCTTCCGGCGTCCCGGTGACCATCGCGAAGGCCGACGGGAACCCCGTCAACGCCGCGTCCATGCTCGCGGTGCTGGGCCTGGGTGCGCAGGGCGGCGAGGAGATCATCCTCGCGTCCGACGCCGAGGGCGCCGAGGCGGCGCTGGACCGCCTCGCGAAGCTGGTCGCCGAGGGCCTCGAGGAGCTCCCCGAGACCGTCTGACCCTTCGGGTTCACCCCGGGCACACGAAGAAGCCGCGGCCACCACCGCTATTCCGGTGGCCGCGGCTTCTTCGTTCCGCCGTTTTCGGGAATTCATCGCAGGCGCGCAGGACGAGAGCGTATGCGGCGGGAATTCAGCCGCAGTCCCCACTCTTTAATACGCGGACTTTGTTAATGCGGACCGCTCGCCGTGTTTACGGCATGTTGCGAAATCCTCACCCGCAGCCGGTGCGCCCCGGCCGCACGGTCCGCGTGGACCGCGGTCAGCGCCCGGGCCCGCTCGGCGTCGCCGCGGGCGACCGCGTCCACGATCGCGCCGTGCTCCGCCCAGGAGTCCACCGGCCGGGCCGGCGCCTCCACGGCGTACATCCAGGCGACCTTGTGCCGCATCTGCGTCAGCAGAACGATCAGCCCAGGGCTGCCGGAGGCCTGGGCGAGGGTCTCGTGGAACCAGCCACCCAGGGACCGCAGGTCCTCTCCCTGACCCCGCCTGGCCCGCTCCTGCCCCAGTCTGACCAGCCCGCGCAGCACCTTGAGGTGGCCCTCGGTACGCCGCCGGGCGGCGCGGGCGGCCGCCAGCGGCTCCAGCAGCAGGCGCAGCTCCAGGAGGTCGGCCGCCTCCTGCTCGGTGGGCTCGGCGACGCAGGCGCCCGCGTGCCGCCGGGTGGTGACGAAGCCCTCGGACTCCAGGGTCCGCAGCGCCTCGCGGACGGGGACGCGGGAGACCCCGTACCGGCGGGCCAGCAGTTCCTCCGTCAGCCGGGCGCCCGGTTCGAAGACCCCGGAGACGATGTCTTCGCGGATTGCCGTGCATACCGCGTGCGCAGGAATACGCAAGTCCGGACCTCCGCCTCATTCCGACTCCGACTGCCGACTGTCGTACGGGAACTCTATTGCACCGGGCGATAAATTCCGAGCGCGGGCGGAAATAGCAGATGTTTACAGCCAACACGAAGGCCCCGGCTCGGGGAGCCGGGGCCTTCGGTTCGGTGCTGCGGGTCAGACGTTGACGCCGTGCTGGCGCAGGTACGCGACCGGGTCGATGTCCGAGCCGTACTGGGCGCCGGTACGGGCCTCGAAGTGCAGGTGCGGGCCGCTGGAGTTGCCGGTGGAGCCCGACAGGCCGATCTGCTGGCCGGCGGTGACCTGGTCGCCGACGGAGACGCTCAGCGAGGACATGTGGCCGTACTGCGTGTACGTGCCGTCGGCGTGCTTGATGACGACGTTGTTGCCGTACGCGCCGCCCCAGCCGGCCTCGACCACGGTGCCGATGCCGACCGCGTGCACCGTGGTGCCGGAGGCCGCGTGGAAGTCGATGCCGGTGTGGCTGCCGGAGGACCACATGCCGCCGCCCGCGTGCCACTGGGTGCTGATGTAGGACTCGTCGACGGGGGCGACGAAGGTGTTGAGGCGCTTGCGCTCCTCCTCGCGGGCGGCACGCTCGGCGGCGTCGCGCTCGGCCTTCGCCTTCTCCTCGGCCTTCTGCTTGGCCTCGGCGGCGCGCGCCTTCGCGTCGGCCTCCGCCTTCGCCTTGAGGGCCGCGGCCTCGGCCGCGTGCTCCTGGGCGTCGGCCTGGGCCTCGATCTGGCCGGGGAGGTCCTCGGCGGTCACGACGGCGTTCAGGCCGGTGTCCTCCATGGAGGGGGCCTGGTCCGAGGCGGCGAACGCCGGGCCTGCGAGGGAGCCGACGACACCGGTGGTGGCGAGGGCGGCTATGCCGGCGTAACCGGCGGTCTTGCGGCTCAGACGACTGGAACCACGGTGCTTACCGGCGGCACGACTGCCAAACGCCATGAAGGGGCTGATCCTTTCCTTCCTTCTCGCCTACCGGGTTAGCTGACGGGTTCGGAGCAGGAAGGTCTCCTACGGGCCCCCTCTGACGAGGCGGTCCGATTCACCCCAGGGACACATGTGGGTCCCCGGCTCCCCAGGCTCGCGCCTGACGGGGACTCGGCGATCGCTGCCCGGTGCCGCGGATGCGGCGCGTACAACTGACGGACAGCACGGCCGACGCTAGGCGGATCATCAGTCAATCGCCAAACAGACACGCGTTTTTGTTGCATACGCCACACCCCATACGAGCAACCTCTCCACTAAACAGACAAAAGGGGCTCCGGCGGACAAGCCGCCGGAGCCCCTTGGAGAGTCCGTCAGTTGGTGACGACGGTGACCTCACCGATCCCGAGGGCCCGCACCGGCTCCTCGATCTGCGCGGCGTCGCCCACCAGGACCGTGACCAGGCGGTCCACCGGGAAGGCGGCCAGGACGGCCGACGTCGCCTCCACCGTGCCCGTTTGGGCCAGCTGCGCGTACAACTGCGCCTGGTAGTCGTCCGGAAGCTCCTGCTCGACCTGGTCGGCGAGCGTGCCGGCGACGGCCGCGGCCGTCTCGAACTTCAGCGGGGCCACGCCCACCAAGTTCTGCACCGCCACGTCCCGTTCGGCGTCGGTCAGGCCGCCCTCCGCGAGGGTGCGGAGCACCTTCCAGAGGTCGTCGAGCGCCGGGCCGGTGTTGGGGGTGTCCACCGAGCCGCTGATGGCGAGCATCGAGGCGCCCTTGCCGTCGGCGGTGGAGCGCAGCACCTGGCCGAAGGCGCGCACGCCGTACGTGTAGCCCTTCTCCTCGCGCAGCACCTTGTCCAGGCGCGAGGTGAGGGTGCCGCCCAGGCAGTACGTGCCGAGCACCTGCGCCGCCCAGACCCGGTCGTGCCGGTCCGGCCCGATCCGGCCGATGAGCAGCTGCGTCTGGACCGCGCCGGGCCGGTCCACGATGACCACGCGGCCCGTGTCGTCGGCGGTGACCGGCGGAACCGGGAGCGGTTCGGCGGAGTTGCCGGTCCAGGCGCCCAGGGTGTCCCCCAGGACGGCGTCCAGGTCGATCCCGGTCAGGTCGCCGACGACGACCGCGGTGGCGGTGGCGGGGCGTACGTGGGCCTCGTAGAAGGCGCGTACGGCCGCGGAGTCGATCCGGGCGACCGTCTCCTCGGTGCCCTGGCGCGGCCGGGACATGCGCAGGGCCTGCGGGAAGAGCTGCCGGGAGAGCTCCTTGGCGGCCCGGCGCTGCGGGTTGGCCAGCTCGTGCGGGATCTCGTCGAGCCGGTTGCGCACCAGCCGGTCGACCTCGCTGTCGGCGAAGGCGGGTGCGCGCAGGGCCTCGGCGACCAGGCCCAGCGCCTTGGCCAGCCGGGAGGCCGGGACCTCCAGGGAGACCCGCAGGCCCGGGTGGTCGGCGTGCGCGTCGAGCGTGGCGCCGCAGCGCTCCAGCTCGGCCGCGAACTCCTCGGCGGAGTGCTTGTCGGTGCCCTCGGACAGCGCGCGGGCCATGATGGTCGCCACGCCGTCCAGGCCCTGGGGCTCGGCGTCCAGCGGGGCGGCGAGGTTGACCTCGACGGCGACGACCTGCTGGCCGGGCCGGTGGCAGCGCAGTACGGTCAGGCCGTTGGGCAGCGAGCCGCGCTCGGGGGCCGGGAAGGCCCACGGCCGGGCCTGCCCGGCCTGGGGCTGCGGGTGGAAGGTCATCGTGACGGCTGCGGTGTCGCTCACTGCTCCGCCCCTTCGTTCTCGTCGCTCGCACCGTTCTCGCCGGCTTCTGCCGGGAGCGGCTCGTACACCAGCACCGCGCGGTTGTCGGGGCGCAGCCGGGCCGCGGCCACGGCCTGCACCTCCTCGGCGGTGATGTCGAGGACGCGTCCGACCGCGCTGAGCGCCAGCTGCGGGTCGCCGAACAGCACCGCGAAGCGGCACAGTTCGTCGGCGCGCCCGGCCACCGTGCTCAGCCGGTCCAGCCACTCGCGCTCCAGCTGCGCCTGGGCGCGCTCCATCTCCTCGGCGGTCGGGCCCTCGGCGGCGAACCGCGCGAGCTCCTCGTCGACGGCCGCCTCGATGGCGGGCACCTCGACGCCGCTGGAGGTCTTCACGTCCAGCCAGCCCAGCGAGGGCGCACCGGCGAGGCGCAGCATGCCGAAACCGGCGGCGACGGCGCTCTGGTCACGGCGTACCAGGCGGTTGTGCAGCCGGGAGGACTCGCCTCCGCCCAGCACGGTCAGGGCCACGTCGGCCGCGTCGCACTCGCGGGTGCCGTCGTGCGGGAGCCGGTAGGCGGCCATCAGCGCACGGGCCGGGACCTCCTCGACGATCTCCTCGCGCAGCTGGCGGCCCATGATCTCGGGCAGCGCGCCGTCGCGCGGCGGCTGCTTGCCGTCGTGCCCGGGGATGCTGCCGAAGTACTTCTCGACCCAGGCGAGCGTCTGCTCGGGGTCGATGTCGCCGACGACCGACAGCACCGCGTTGTTGGGCGCGTAGTACGTACGGAAGAAGGCGCGGGCGTCCTCCAGGGAGGCCGCGTCCAGGTCGGCCATGGAGCCGATCGGGGTGTGGTGGTACGGGTGGCCCTCGGGGTAGGCGAGGGCGGTCAGCTTCTCGAAGGCCGTGCCGTACGGGACGTTGTCGTACCGCTGGCGGCGCTCGTTCTTGACGACGTCGCGCTGGTTCTCCATGGACTCGTCGTCCAGGGCGGCCAGCAGCGAGCCCATCCGGTCGGCTTCCAGCCAGAGCGCGAGCTCCAGCTGGTGGGCCGGCATGGTCTCGAAGTAGTTGGTGCGCTCGAAGCTGGTGGTGCCGTTGAGCGAACCGCCGGCCCCCTGGACCAGCTCGAAGTGCCCGTTGCCGGGTACGCTCGCCGAGCCCTGGAACATCAGGTGCTCGAAGAGGTGAGCCAGGCCTGTTCGCCCCTTGACTTCGTGGCGCGAGCCGACGTCGTACCAGAGGCAGACCGCGGCGACCGGGGTCAGGTGATCCTCGGAGAGCACCACGCGCAGGCCGTTGGCCAGCCGGTGCTCGGTCGCTGTCAGGCCGCCGGAGCCGGCCTGGGCTGTGGCCGTGTGACCCATGGGCATGTGGTCCCTTCGATCGCGATGCAGATTTTTCCGTCAGACCTGCCACTGTATGCAAGCGCGTCGGGGACCGGAGAAGTTCCCGGCTCGCACTCACCCACGCCTCCGTCCGGGGGTGACCCCAGGGTCGGAGTCGGCGTTGTCGGTGCCTCGGGCCACAATGGTCCGCGACAACCCCGTCAACGCCGATCAGACCAGCCGCCAGACCCCCAGCACACTTTCTTTCTTGGTTAAGGAGCCGCGCAGCGATGGCCCGCCGCAGCACGAAGACCCCGCCGCCGGAGGATTTCGAGGAGAAGATCCTCGACATCGACGTCGTCGACGAAATGCAGGGCTCCTTCCTCGAGTACGCGTACTCGGTGATCTACTCCCGCGCCCTGCCCGACGCCCGGGACGGCATGAAGCCGGTACACCGGCGCATCGTCTACCAGATGAACGAGATGGGCCTGCGCCCCGACCGCGGATACGTGAAGTGCGCCCGCGTCGTCGGCGAGGTCATGGGCAAGCTGCACCCGCACGGAGACGCGTCGATCTACGACGCCCTCGTGCGCATGGCCCAGCCCTTCTCGATGCGGCTGCCGCTGGTCGACGGCCACGGCAACTTCGGTTCGCTCGGCAACGACGACCCGCCGGCCGCGATGCGTTACACCGAGTGCAAGATGGCGGACGCCACGTCACTGATGACGGAGTCGATCGACGAGGACACCGTCGACTTCACCGCCAACTACGACGGCCAGGAGCAGGAACCGGTCGCGCTGCCCGCGGCGTACCCGAACCTGCTGGTCAACGGCGCCTCCGGGATCGCGGTCGGCATGGCCACCAACATGCCCCCGCACAACCTGGGCGAGGTCATCGCCGCCGCCCGCCACCTGATCCGCTACCCGCAGGCGGACCTGGAGGCGCTGATGCGCTTCGTACCGGGTCCGGACCTGCCCACGGGCGGCCGGATCGTGGGCCTCTCGGGGATCAAGGACGCCTACGCGAACGGCCGCGGCACGTTCAAGATCCGCGCCACGGTGGCCGTGGAGAACGTGACGGCGCGCCGCAAGGGCCTGGTCGTCACGGAACTGCCCTTCACGGTCGGCCCCGAGAAGGTCATCGCGAAGATCAAGGACCTGGTCGGCTCCAAGAAGCTCCAGGGCATCGCGGACGTCAAGGACCTCACCGACCGCTCGCACGGTCTGCGCCTGGTCATCGAGATCAAGAACGGCTTCCACCCGGAGGCCGTCCTGGAGCAGCTGTACAAGCTGACGCCGATGGAGGAGTCCTTCGGCATCAACAACGTCGCGCTGGTCGACGGCCAGCCGCTGACGCTGGGCCTCAAGGAGCTGCTGGAGGTCTACCTCGACCACCGCTTCGAGGTCGTGCGGCGGCGCAGCGAGTTCCGCCGCACCAAGCGCCGGGACCGGCTGCACCTGGTCGAGGGCCTGCTGGTGGCCCTGGTCGACATCGACGAGGTCATCCGGATCATCCGGGACAGCGACAACTCGGCTCAGGCGATGGAGCGGCTGATCGAGCGCTTCTCGCTGAGCGAGATCCAGACCCGGTACATCCTGGACACCCCGCTGCGCCGGCTCACCCGCTTCGACCGGATCGAGCTGGAGTCCGAGCGCGACCGGCTGACGGGCGAGATCGACGAGCTGACCGGGATCCTGGAGTCCGACACGGAGCTGCGCAAGCTGGTCTCCACGGAACTGGCCGCGGTCGCCAAGAAGTTCGGCACCGAGCGCCGGACGGTCCTGCTGGAGTCGGCGGGCACGGCGATCGCCGCGGTTCCGCTGGAGGTCGCGGACGACCCGTGCCGGGTCCTGCTGTCCTCGACGGGCCTGCTGGCGCGCACCGCGGGCGGCGACCCGCTGCCGGAAGAGGAGGGCGGATCCCGCGCGAAGCACGACCTGATCGTCTCGCAGGTGGCCGCGACCGCCCGGGCCGACATCGGCGTGGTCACCTCGTACGGGCGGCTGCTGCGGCTCGCGGTGATCGACCTGCCGCAGCTGCCGGACACCCACGCCGCGCCGAACCTGGCGGGCGGCGCCCCGGTCTCGGAGTTCCTCTCCCGGCTGGAGGCGGACGAGAAGGTGATCTGCCTGACCTCGCTGGACGAGTCCTCGCAGGGCCTGGCCCTGGGCACCGAACAGGGCGTGGTCAAGCGCGTCGTGCCGGACTACCCGGCGAACAAGGACGAGCTGGAGGTCATCACCCTCAAGGAGGGCGACCGGATCGTCGGCGCGGTCGAACTGCGCACGGGCGAGGAGGACCTGGTCTTCCTCACCGACGACGCCCAGCTGCTGCGCTACCCCGCGGGCCAGGTGCGCCCGCAGGGCCGCCCGGCGGGCGGTATGGCGGGCATCAAGCTCTCCGAGAACGCCAAGGTGATCCACTTCTCGGCGGTGGACCCGGCGCGCGACGCCGTGGTGTTCACGGTGGCGGGCTCGCACGGGACGCTGGACGACTCGATGCTGTCCGGGAAGCTCACCCCGTTCGACCAGTACCCGCGCAAGGGCCGGGCCACCGGCGGCGTGCGCTGCCAGCGGTTCCTGAAGGGTGAGGACCTGCTGGTCCTGGCCTGGGCCGGCAACGCGCCGGTCCGCGCCGCCCTGGCGAACGGGAGCCCGGCCGAACTGCCGGCCGTGGACCCGCGCCGTGACGGATCGGGGGCCGCGCTGCCCGCGGTCGTCGCCGCTCTGGCGGGGGGCGCCCTGTAGGTCGTAGGACGGCATTCGGGTGGTGCGACCGGGGGGACGTACCACCCGAATGCCGACTAGTGTTTTCCCTCTGGGTGTTGGTGGGGGGAGTACACAGCTGATGAGTCGTCGGTCGGGCGGATTGATCGGGGACTGGGCCGAGGCCCAGCGCCGGCAGCAGCAGACGCAGGTGATCCAGCAGCGCGAGGCGGAGCGCCGGCAGCGGGCCTACGAGCGGGACGCGAACCGGAGCCACCGGCAGTACCGCGAGGCGGAGGCCCTGCGGCGCACCGCGCAGCTCGACGCCGAGGTCGCCGCCCTCAAGGGCCTGTTGGTGGCGGGCTGCCGGGCACCGGCGTTCCGGATCTCCGCGCTGGCCCGGGGCGAGCAGCTGGAACCCTTCAACCCCGGAGCCCTGGCGCAGCCGGTGCCGATGCCGCGCATCGAGGACTTCCAGCAGCAGAGCAGCGGCTGGACGCTGGGCTCGAACCACCGCGCGCAGGCGGAGCGGGAGGCGCACGCCCGGTACACCCAGGCCTGGCAGACCGCGAACGCCGCGGAGCAGCAGCGCCGGCAGCAACTGGCGGCGTACCGGCAGCAGTACGACCGGTGGGCGGCGGAGCAGCTCGCCGGGGTCAGGGCGCGGAACAGCGGGCTCACCGAGCTGGCCGCCGCCCTGCGCACGGGCGACGCGGAGGCGGCGGTGGAGTACTTCTCGGCCGCCCTGTACGCGTCGACGGCCTGGCCCGAGGCGCTGCCGAGGCAGGTGGCGGCCGCCTACGACCCGGCGGCGCGCCAGCTGGTGCTGGACTGGGAGCTCCCCGGCTACGCGGTGGTGCCGGAAGCCAGGGCGGTGCAGTACCTCCCGAGTACGGACCAGGACAAGGTGAAGCCCCGCCCGGTGACGGAGCGCCGGGCGCTGTACCGGGACCTGCTGGCGCAGTGCATGCTGCTGGTGGTGCGCGAGCTGTACGCGGCCGACGAGTTCGGCGTGCTGGACTCGGTCGTGGTCAACGGGTTCGTGGAGGGCCACGATCCGGCGACGGGACAGGAGGCGCGGTGCGTCCTCTCCACGGTGCCGGCGGCGCGGGATGCGTTCGCGGGGCTGCGCCTGGAGCAGGTCAGCGCCGTGGACTGTCTGGTCTCGGGACTGGGCGGTCAGTTGTCGACGCGGCCCGACCAGCTGACGGCGGTGCGTCCCGGGCGCCGGCCGGACGAGGTCGGCGGAGGGGTCGTCAGCCACGGCGGGCAGGCGGGCGACGCGGACGAGGACGAGCCGGACCTCTTCGTGATGGATCCGATCGCCTTCGAGAACCTGGTCGCCGAGTTGTTCCGGGCGATGGGCATGGAGGCGGTGACCACCCAGCGGTCGGGCGACGGCGGCGTGGACGTGGAGGCGCTGGATCCGGCGCCGATCCGGGGCGGGCGGATCGTCGTACAGGTCAAGCGCTACCGGAACACGGTGCCGCCGACGGCCGTGCGTGATCTGTACGGCACGGTCCAGGACAAGGGGGCGAACAAGGGGGTGCTCGTCACCACCGCGTCCTTCGGGCCCGGGTCGTACACCTTCGCCAACGGCAAGCCGCTGGAGTTGGTTCCCGGGGCGGATCTCGTCGAGCTGCTGCACCAGTACGGCCTGCGCGGGCGGCTCGGCGGCGGTCCGGCTCAGCGCGCGCCCGAACCCGAGCAGGCCGCCCCTTCGGCGGACCACAACGTGCTCGGCATGTCCTGGTCGGGGTCCGTCGCGCTGGACGTGTGCGCCCTCGTCTGCACGGGCAGCCGGGTGCTGAGCGAGGAGCACTTCGTGTTCTTCAACAACCCGCGGACCCCGGACGGTTCGGTCCGGGCCCGCGCGCACGCGGCACCCGACAGGGCGGCGCTTGAGGTCTCTTTCGACGCCCTGCCCGAGCCCGCCGACCGGCTGGTCCTCGTGGCCGCGATCGACCCGGAGGTCGATCCTCACGCCGATCTCGCCGGGTTCACCGACGCCCACATCCGGCTGCTGTCCGCGGGGGGCGAGGAACTCGGCCGGCTGGAGGTCTCCGACGGGCGCGCCGGGGAGACCGCGCTGGTCCTCGGCTCCTTCCGGCGCCGCTCCAACGGCGACTGGGACTTCGTGATCGGCGGCAAGGGCTACCGCGGGGGCCTGGAGGACCTGCTGGGCGAGTACGGCGTCGAGGTCGCCTGACGGCGGCCGCGGCCTACAGGTCTTCGGGGTCTCGGTCGGAGTCGGGATCGCCGTACGCGTCGGGCTCGTCCGGCTCCGTCTCCGGCTCGGGCCCCGCGTCCGGCTGTGCCGGGCGGTCGACGTAGCGCAGGACGCCCCACATGCTCTCCGGCGACGCGTGCTGCGGGGCCGGTTCGCGGCAGGCCTCCAGCTCGCGGAGGAGGGCGGGGGCATCCGTACCGGAGCCGATCAGGACCAGTTGGCTCCGGCGGGGCTCCCCCCGGCCCCAGGGGCCCGGCACGAAACGGAGGAAGCGGCCGACGGCGTGGACCTCGTAGCGCTCCTCGTGGCCGGGGACGCCGAAGTGGACGTAGCCCTTGATCCGGTACAGCCCGGCCGGGCGGCGGTCGAGGAAGTCGATGAACCGCCGTGGGTTCAGCGCCTGCTCGGACACGAACTCCGTGCTCTCGTAGACCGTGTGGGCGTGCCCGGCGTGATCCTCGTGGTCCTCGTGGTCCTCGTGATCGGCGTCGTGGGCCTCGGGGTCCGCCTCGGCGTCGTCCCTCGCCTGCGAGATCAGGTCCTCGAAGGACAGCTGGCCCCGGGTCTCGGTCCACGGCCTCCGGTCGAAGAGCAGTTCCGGGTCGATCCGGCCGTGGTCGGCGGCCACCACCGGTGTGCCGGGGCAGAGCGTGCCCAGTTCGGCCCCGATCCGGGTGAGGCCGGCCGGCTCCACCCGGTCGGTCTTGTTCAGCACCACCAGGTCCGCGACGGCCAGGTGGCGGTCGGTCTCCGGGTGCTTGGCCCGGGTCTCGTCGAACTCCGCCGCGTCCACGACCTGGACCAGCCCGCCGTACCGGATCGCCGGATTCTCGCCGGCCACCAGCATCCGGATCATCTCCTGGGGCTCGGCCAGCCCGCTCGCCTCGATGACGATCACGTCGATCCGGTGGACGGGCGCGGAGAGCTTCTCCAGGTACGCGTCCAGCTCGCTGCCGTCGACCGCGCAGCACAGACAACCGCCGCCGAGCGAGACCATCGAGTCACCGACCTGGCCGGCCACCGCCATCGCGTCGATCTCGATCGAGCCGAAGTCGTTGACGACGACGCCGATCCGGGTGCCTCCCCGGTTCCCGAGGAGGTGGTTGAGCAGCGTGGTCTTGCCGGATCCGAGGAATCCGGACAGCACGACGACGGGGATCGGCTGGACGGGCGCGGGCGGCTGGGCAGGCTGCCGGACGGGCGGCCGAGCGGACTGCCGGGCGGGCTGACTGCTGTTCACACGGCCGATCGTAGTCAGCCGAGCGCCGGAACCGGCTCGGGCGGGTTCGGGCCCACGTACCGGGCGGCCGGACGGATGATCTTCGAATCGGCGGCCTGTTCGAGGATGTTCGCGCTCCAGCCGACCACGCGGGCCGCGCAGAAGGTCGGGGTGAACATCTCGCGCGGCAGCCCGCACAGCTCCATGACGACTCCGGCGTAGAACTCCACGTTGGTGTGGAGCTCCCGTCCCGGCTTGAGCTCCGCGAGGATCTCCTCGACGTGCCGCTCCACCTCCACGGCGAAGTCCACGAGCGGGCCGCCGAAGCGGAGCGCGATCTCCCGCAGCATCCGCGAACGCGGGTCCTCGGTCCGGTACACGGGGTGCCCGAAGCCCATGATCCGGTCCCCGGCGAGCACCCGCTCGCGGATCCACGGTTCGATGCGGTCCGCCGTGCCGATGGCGTCGAGGGTGTCCAGGGCCCGGCTGGGCGCACCGCCGTGGAGCGGGCCGGAGAGCGCACCGATCGCGCCGGTGAGGGCGGCGGCGACGTCCGCGCCGGTGGAGGCGATCACGCGGGCGGTGAAGGTCGAGGCGTTGAAACCGTGGTCGATCGTGGAGATCAGGTACTGCTCGACGGCTCGCGCCTTGACCGGGTCGGGTTCCCGGCCGGTGAGCATGTACAGGTAGTTGGCGGCGTACGGGAGGTCCGCGCGCGGCTCGACCGGTTCCAGGCCCTGCCCCAGCCGGTGCAGCGCGGTGAGCAGGGTCGGTACGGCGGCGCAGGCGGCCAGCGCGTCGGCGGCCCGCCGCGCGGGGTCGATGTCGTACACGGGGCGGAACCCGGCGGAGGCGCCGAGCAGCGAGAGCGCGGTCCGCAGCCCGGCGAGCGGGCCGGAGAGCGCAGTGGCCCGGGCGAGGGCGGGCAGGGCTCCCTGCACCGCGTCGGGCAGCCGCCTCAGCGGGGCGATCTCGGCGGCGAACGCGGCTCGCTCGGCGGCGTCGGCCGGGAGGGCGCCGCGGAACATCAGGTGCCACACGTCCTCGAAGCTGCGGCTCCCGGCGAGCTCGACGGCCGAGTACTGGCGGTAGTGGTAGAAGCCCTCGCGGCCTCGGACGTCACCGAGTTCGGTCTCGGTGACCACGACTCCCGCGAGACCGCGGGGCACATCGACGGTGGTGTTCATGGATCGACCATCCATCATGGATTGAATCCTTGTCAATGTTGATTGAATCAATATATGTAGGCTGGGTGTCATGAATGATCAGGCGGACGGCGAGCGCCGGCTCAGCACCCGGCAGGCGGCGGAGCTGTTGGGGGTGAAGCCCGCGACCGTGTACGCGTACGTCAGCCGCGGCCAGCTCACCAGCCGCCGCGACCCGGTCGGCCGCGGCAGCAGTTTCGACGCGCGCGAGGTGGAGGCCCTGGCCCTGCGCAGCCGGCGCGAAGCGGCGGCGGCCCCGGGCGCGGAGCTGTCCGTACGCACCGCGCTCACGCTCATCGAGCCCGACCGGTACTACTTCCGGGGCGTGGACGCCGTCGAGCTGGCTTCGCGGTACCGCTACGAGGAGGTCGCCGAGTGGCTCTGGACCGGGGCGCTGCCGCGCGGGGCCCGGTTCACCGCTCCCCCGGAGGCGCTGGCCGCCGCCCGGCGCGCGGTGGCGGCGCTGCCCGAGCACAGCGGTCCGATCGACCGGCTGCGGGTGGCGACGGCGGCCGCCGCGGTGACGGATCCGCTGCGCTTCGACCTGTCCGCGGAGGCCGTACTGGGCTCCGCGCGCTGCCTGATCCCGACGCTGGTCGGCGCGCTGCCCGAGGTGGGCCCGCCCGGCTGGCGCGGGGACGGCCGGCTGGCCCGGCAGCTGTGGACCCGGCTGACGGCGCGTGAGCCGGATCCGGACGCGCTGGCCACGCTGGACCTGGCCCTCGCCCTGCTCATCGACCACGACCTGGCCGCCTCGACCCTGGCCGTCCGGGTGGCGGCGTCGGCGCGGGCGCATCCGTACGCGGCGGTCTCGGCCGGTCTCGGCGTGCTCGAGGGGCCGCTGCACGGTGCGGCCGGGCGGCTCGCGCACCGGATGCTGGCGGAGGCTCTGGAGCGGGGCGGCGCCGCTCCGGTGGTCGCGGACCACCTGCGGGCGGGACGGCGGGTTCCGGGGCTCGGGCACCGGCTGTACGAGGGCGAGGACCCGCGGGCCACGGCGCTGTTCGCCCGGCTGGAGGGCGTGCCCCAGGCGGGGCCCGCGCTGGCGGCCGCCCGGGAGGTCGTCGCGACGGCGGCGGCCCGGCGGGGCGGGCTGCACGCCAACGTGGACCTGGCGCTGGCGGTGCTGACGGTGTCCAGCGGGATGTCCGCCGAGGCCGGGGAGACGGTGTTCGCGGTGTCCCGGACGGCGGGCTGGATGGCGCACGCGCTGGAGGAGTACCAGGAGCGGCCGCTCCGGATGCGTCCGAGCGGCCAGTACCAGGGGCCCCGCCCGCCACAGCCGATGCCGTGACGCGCGGCCGGCGCGTGCCGGCGGTCCGGCCGCGGGGTCAGGTCCGCAGCCAGACCGCCGTGTCCGGCGGGAGCAGCCCCTCCCCGTCCAGGGCGGAACTGCTCAGCAGGAGGCTCGCATGCGCCGGCAGCGGGATCGGCCCGCCGGACAGGTTGACCACGCAGACCAGCCCGTCGGGGCGGGCGAAGGCCAGTACCCCGGGCGGCGCGGGCAGCCACGCGAGCGAGCCGCCGCCGAAACCGCCGGCCGCGCGGCGCAGCCCGAGGGCGGTCCGGTAGAGGGTGAGCATGGAGTCCGGGTCGCCGTCCTGGCGGTCCGCGGCGTACGTGCCCCATTCCTCGGGCTGCGGCAGCCAGGGGTCCTGCCACGGCTGCGCGGTCCACGGCAGCGGGACCCGGCAGCCGTCGCGCCCCGGGTCGGTGCCACCGGATCGGAAGTGCATGGGGTCCTGGATCCGGCCGATCGGTATGTCGGCTTCCGGCAGCCCCAGTTCCTCCCCCTGGTAGACGTACACGGCGCCGGGCAGGGCGAGCGTCAGGAGGGCCGCGGCGCGCGCCCGCCGGGTGCCGAGGGCCGGGTCGCTGGGGGTGCCGAAGGCCTTGGTGGCGAAGTCGAAGCCGGTGTCGGCGCGTCCGTAGCGGGTGACCGTACGGGTCACGTCGTGGTTGCACAGCACCCAGGTGGCCGGGGCGCCGACCGGGGCGTGCTCGGCGAGGGTCTCCTCGATGGAGGTGCGCAGCCGCCCGGCGTCCCACGGGCAGCTGAGGAAGGAGAAGTTGAAGGCGGTGTGCAGCTCGTCGGGGCGCAGGTAGCGGGCGAAGCGCTCGGAGTCGGGCAGCCAGACCTCGCCGACGAAGACGGCTCCGTAGGCGTCGGCGATCGCGCGCCACGAGCGGTAGATGGTGTGAAGGTCGTCACGGTCGATGTACGGGTGGACCTCACCGGTCCCGGGCGGCCAGGGCTCGGGAGGGCGGCCCGCCAGGTCGGGCAGGGCCGGGTCCTTGGCGAGCAGGGCCGCGGAGTCGATCCGTACGCCGGACACGCCGCGGTCGAACCAGAAGCGCAGTACGTCCTCGTGCTCCCGGCGCACGGCGGGGTGGTCCCAGTTGAGGTCGGGCTGCTCTGGGGTGAACAGGTGCAGGTACCACTCCCCGTCGGGTACGCGCGTCCAGGTGGCGGCGCCGTTGAACTGCGAGGGCCAGTCCCCCGGCGGCAGTTCACCCTCCTCGCCGCGGCCGGGCCGGAAGTGGAAGAGCGCGCGCTCGGGGCTGCCGGGGCCGGCGGCGAGCGCGGCCCGGAACCAGGCGTGCTGGTCGGAGACGTGGTTGGGGACGATGTCGACGATGGTCCGCAGGCCCAGCGCGCGGGCCTCGGCGATGAGCTTCTCGGCCTCGGCGAGGGTTCCGAAGGCGGGGTCGATGGTGCGGTAGTCGGCGACGTCGTAGCCGCCGTCGGCGAGCGGGGAAAGGTACCAGGGGGTGAACCAGAGGGCGTCCACGCCCAGTTCGGCGAGGTACGGGAGGCGGGCCCGGACGCCCGCGAGATCGCCGGTGCCGTCCCCGTCGCCGTCGGCGAAGCTGCGGACGTACACCTGGTAGATGGCGGCCGTGCGCCACCAGTCGGCGGCGTCTGCGGGCAGGGGGAGGTCAGCCACGGGGGGTCCTTTCACAGGGGGCGGCCGGGCGTGGCGGTGCGGGGCCGTGGTCGGCCCCCGGTGGTCAGCCCTTGAGGGAGCCCGCCGTCAGGCCGCTCACGATGTTGCGCTGGAAGACCAGGAACACCAGGAGCGTGGGCGCGGAGGCCATCGCGAGGGCGGCGATCAGGTGGTTCTCGGGCACTCCGGTGGACAGGGAGTAGATGCCGACGTTGAGGGTCTGCAGCGCCGGGTCGGGGAGGGTGAGCATCGGCCAGAGGAAGTCCTTCCAGACGCCGACGATCGCGAAGATCGACACGACGCCGAGGACGGGCCGGGACATCGGCAGGATCACGGAGCGCAGGGTGCGCAGGGCGCTCGCCCCGTCGATGGAGGCGGCGTCGAGGATCTCCTGCGGGATCGAGTCGAAGAACCGCTTCAGCAGGAAGATGTTGAAGGCGTTGGTGACGGACGGCAGCCAGATGACCCAGGGCGAGTTGAGCAGGTTGCGCTGGACGAGCGGCACGTCCAGGACCGTGAGGTACTGCGGTACGACGAGGACGGTGGCCGGGATCATCAGGGTCGCCAGCATCATGCCGAGGACCGCCTTGCCGAGGACGGGGCGCAGCCTGGACAGCGAGTAGGCGGCGCCGACGTCGAGGACGAGCTGGAAGGCGAGGGCTCCGAAGGCGTAGTAGAGGGTGTTGAACAGCAGCTTGGCCAGGTCCATGACCTTCCAGGCGGCCGTGTAGTTCGCGGTGTGCGCGGAGTGGGGCACCAGGGTGGGCGGGACGCTGGCAAACTCCTCGGTGCTCTTGAGGCCGCCCGCCACCATCCAGTAGAGGGGGCCGAGGAAGACGGCGGTGAAGCCGACGACCACCACGGCGAGGACGGTCCAGTAGAGGATCTTCCCCCGGGTGCGGCCCAGCTGCGCAGGGGATATGAGCGTGCGCTCTGCCATGGTCGGGGGCTCCTGTCAGCTCTCGTTGTCGCGGCTGAGGCGGACGTACAGGGCGGAGAAGCCGGCGAGCAGGACGAGCAGGCACAGTCCCAGGGCCGCGGCGCCGCCGTACTGGTTGAAGCTGAAGGCGTACTGGTAGATGAGGACGACGACGGTGGTGGTCGAACCCTCGGGGCCGGCGCCGCCGGTCAGCAGGAACGGTTCGGTGAACACCTGCATCGTCGCGATGATCTGCATCAGCAGCATGAGCGAGAGGATGAGCTTGGTCTGCGGGACGGTGACGTGCCAGACCTTGCGCAGCAGTCCGGCGCCGTCCAGCTCGGCGGCCTCGTACAGCTCGCCGGGGATGCCTTGGAGGGCGGCCAGGTAGATCAGGGTCGCGCCGCCCATGTTCATCCAGGTCGACGCGATGACGACGGACAGCATGGCGGTGTCGCTGGATTGCAGCCAGTCTTGCGCGGGCAGGTGCAGAAATTCCAGGGCCCTGTTGAAAAGGCCGTATCCGGGGTCGTAGAAGTACTTGAACAGCAGGACCGAGGCGACCGGCGGCATCATCACGGGCAGGTAGACCAGCAGGCGCAGATAGCCCTGGGAGTGCCGGAACTCGTTGAGGACGACGGCGACCACGAAGGGGAGGAGGAAGCCGAGGACCAGGGCGAGCCCGGTGAAGAGCAGGGTGTTGCGCCAGGCCTGCCAGAAGCCCGGGTCCTGGAAGACGTGGCGGAAGTTGTCCCAGCCGACCCATCGGGTGGTGCCGCCCTCCGTCTTCTGGAAGGCCAGCAGGAACTCCCGGACCATCGGGTACCAGGAGAAGAAGGAGAAGCAGAGGACGGCGCCGATCAGGAATCCGTGGGCCGTGAGGTTCCGCTTGAACGCCCGGCGGAACTTCTCCTTCGAGGCCGCGCGCGCGGCGCGGCCCGCGGCCAGTGTGGTGGGAACCGACATCGCCGCTCGCTCCTACTGGTTCGCCAGCAGCTGGTTGACCGCTTTCTCCGCCTCGGCGAGGAGCTGCCCGGCGTCGGCGTCCTTGTTGGTGAGCACCCCGGACATCACCTTGTCGAGCACCTTGTAGACCTCCTGGGCCTTCTTCGGCTCCGCCTTGCCGGGTACCGGATCGTCCAGGAAGGCCTTGAAGTTGGCGACGGGCATGGTGGCGCTCGCGGCCTTCAGCCGGTCGTCCTTCGACTTGCTCGCGCCGGTGAAGAACGCGGGCTGCGGGAGGCCGACCGGCAGGCCGTCGGCCTTGGAGCGGTCGTACCGGAACTGGCCCTTGCCGACCGACAGGGTCTTGAAGTCCAGCCAGGCGACGGCGGCCTTGATCTTGTCGGGGGAGCTGCCCTTCTTGATCACGTACCCGTTGCCGCCGGCCAGGGTGGCCGCGCCGCCGGGGAGCGGGCCCATGCCGAAGTTCTCGTACTCCGCTCCGAGCTGCTGGACCATGTACGTGATGTCGTCGGGCGCGGCGAGGAACATGCCGAGCTTGTCCGAGGCCATCTGCTTCTGCAGGTCGCCCCACTTGAGCAGCTGGGTCTTGCCCATGCTGTCGTCCTCCCAGCGCATGGCGTGGAGGTTGTCGACGATCTGCTTGCCGGTGGGGTTGTTGAAGGCGGCCCTGCCGTCGGCGCCGACGATGTCGCCGCCGAGGCCGTACAGGGCGGCCGTGTAGTGCCAGCCGCCGGTGTTCTCGACGCTGTACTCGCCGTAGCCGGCGGTGCCGCTGCCGAGGGCCGCGATCTTCTTGGCCGCCGCCCGGACTTCCTCCCAGGTGCGCGGCGGGGTGTCGGGGTTCAGGCCCGCCTGCTGGAAGAGCTTGCGGTTGACCAGCAGGCCCATCGTGTAGTTGCTGGTGGGGAGGCCGTAGAGCTTGCCGTCCCGCTTGAGGACACCCAGGACGCCCTGGTCGATGTCGTCGAGCGCGGGCACCGACCGCGGGGTGACGTAGGCGGAGATGTCCTCGGCGCCGTCGTTGTCGAGGACCTGCTGGAGGTCGGTGAAGTACGCGTAGAACACGTCCGGCTGGGACTTGGCCTTGAGCATCGCGGTGAAGCGCGGGGGCTCCAGGCACTGGCCGGGGGTGGAACGGCCCTCGATCGTGACGTTCGGGTAGGTCTTGTTGAACTCCGCCACGTCCTCCTTCCACTCCTTGAGCTCGGCCGCCTTGGCCGCCGGCGGCATGCAGTCGATGGAGAGGGTGACCTTCGTCTTGGGGTCGAGCGGGGCGGCGGCGTCTGCCGAACCGCCGCTCGGCCGGGCCGACTTGCCGTCGCCGCTGCTGCTCGTACCGCAGGCCGCGAGGGCGGAGACGGCGAAGGCGGAGACAAGGGCGGCCGCGGCGCTGCGGCGGAGGCTGGTTCTCATCGGTGGTCCCCTTCGAGCATCGGGCAGGAGGCGTGGGACGAGCGCGGCACACTCAACCACCACCCACAGATGGACGCAATATCTCGCGCAGATTTCGTAAGAGATTGACAGCACCGTGCCGGACGCGGGACGCACGAAGGGCTCCGAAGCGTCCAGGGGACGTTCCGGAGCCCTTCGCCTTAGGTGCGGAGCCGTACGAGGGTCAGGTGCGCGGAGCCTGCGCGGTGGAGCCGCGCACCACCAGCTCGGGCTCGAAGAGCAGTTCGCCGGGCTGCACGGCGGCGCCCTGGATCTGCGCGGTGAGCAGCTCGACGGCGGCCCGGCCCATGGCCTCGATGGGCTGGCGGACGGTGGTCAGCGGGGGCTCGGTGCAGTTCATGAACGCCGAGTCGTCGTAGCCGACCACGGAGACCTCCCGGGGTACGTCGAGCCCCCGGCGGCGGGCCGCCCGTACGGCGCCCAGCGCGAGCGGGTCGCTGGCGCAGATGATGCCGGTGACCCCCCGGTCGAGCAGCCGGGAGGCGGCCGCGTGGCCCCCCTCCAGCGAGAACAGCGTCCGCTCCACGTGCGCGGGCGGCAGCTCGGTGCCGGCCGCGGCGGCAACCGCCTGGGCCGCCGTCAGCTTGCGCAGGGAGGGGATGTGGTCGGGCGGGCCCAGCACCAGGCCGATGCGCTCGTGCCCCAGGGAGGCCAGGTGGCGCCAGGCCTGCTCGACGGCGACGGCGTCGTCGCAGGCCACGCAGGGGAAGCCGAGGTCCTCTATGGAGGCGTTGATGAGCACCACCGGGACCTTGCGGTCGGACAGCAGCCGGTAGTGCCCGTGCGGGGCGTCGGCCTGTGCGAAGAGACCGCCGGCGAAGACGACTCCGGACACCTGCTGCTGGAGGAGGAGCTCGACGTAGTCGGCCTCGGAGACCCCGCCGGTGGTCTGCGTGCACAGCACCGGGGTCAGCCCCTGCTGGGCCAGCGCGCCGCCGATGACCTCGGCGAACGCGGGGAAGATCGGATTCTGCAGCTCCGGCAGCACGAGGCCGACCAGCCGGGCGCGCTCGCCGCGCAGCTGCGTGGGCCGCTCGTACCCGAGGACGTCGAGGGCCGTGAGCACGGACTGGCGGGTGGCCTCCGAGACGCCCGGCTTGCCGTTGAGCACCCGGCTGACCGTTGCCTCGCTGACCCCCACCTTCTTCGCCACTTGAGCAAGTCGTCGCGTCATGCGCGCAAGAGTAGCGCAAGAAATGCAAGTCGCTTGCGGGGAGGTGGGGCGCCTCCGGGATCCTCCCGGAGGCGCCCCACCTCCCGTCTTCGCACCGCCGGGCTACGGCAGTTGGTTGATCCGGAACGTCGAGGTCGTGTTCCGTACGTCCACGGCGTTGTCGCTCGTCTTCAGGTTGTGGATGGTGACCTCACCGACCGCCGGACCCTGCCCCGCCTCGGGCATCTCGTTCGCCCACAGCCCGAAGCCGGACTTGGCGTCGAAGGCGTCACCGCTCTTCTTCGCCCCGGTGATGGTGATGTCCTTCAGGATGGTGTCCTTGATCGGGTTGACCGGCTGGCCGCCGACGTACTGCGTCTGGAACATGATGCCGCTGTACGTCGGATCGACGATGTCGACGTTGTTGATCCTGATGCCCTGGAACACCTTCGAGGCCGAGAACAGCCAGATCCCCGGGAACGTCTGAGCGCCCCAGAAATGGCCGCCGGACCGGACGATCGAAACGTTCTCGAAGGTCGTCGGATCGGTGCCGAATCCGTTCATCGGGTACCCGAAGTCCAGCGAGCTGACGGTGACCCCCGAGTAGACGAGGGTGTCGGCGATGTGGATGTTGCGGAAGGTGTTGTCGTATCCGCCGTAGACGGCGACACCGGCCGCGCGCCAGGTCAGGATCGCGGTCAGGTTCTCGTACAGGTTGTCCTTCATGTCCGCGCCGCCCGCGTCGATCGCGGAGAACAGCGCGAAGCTGTCGTCGCCCGTGGACCGCGCCTCGTTGTTGGACACGAGGTTGTCCGTGCTGCCGTTGGTCATGTTGATGCCGTCGGCGAACGTGTCCCTGATCCGGGCGTTCTTGATGGTGATGCGGTCCGTGTTGGCGCCCCAGTAGAGGCACACGGTGTGCTCGTTCCAGACGTTGTCGATGGTGATGTCGGTGACGTTGGAGAAGTCGAACACCTTGCCGGGGCCGTCGATGCGCGAGGTGTAGTTGCCGAAGTAGGCGAATCCCGCGAACGAGGAGCCCTTCGCGCTGGCCTCGGCGCGCCAGCCGACGTCCGTGTTGTCCTGCGTGGACGGGGCGTGGAAGCGGGTGAACCAGGGCCCGGCTCCGAGCACCTGGACCGCCTTGCCGTACACCTGGAACTTGCTCGCCGTCTCGTACTCGCCGGGCGGCAGGTAGACGCCGACGAGCGTGCCGGTGGTGTCCATGCGGACCTTGTCCAGGGCGTTCTGCACGTCCTGCTGGGTGAATCCGGCGGGGACGGTGTACGTCGCCGGGTCCGGGTTGGGCGTGACGACGGCCTGTTCCAGGCTGACGAAGTCGATCGCACAGCTGGTGGTGTTGGCCGCGTCCTTCTGGAGGCGGATCCTGCTGCCGGCCGGGACGGTCTCGCCCAGCAGCAGGTTGGCCTCGTCGTAGATGTGCCGTGGGGCTCCGGAGCCCGGGGAGTTGCCCGGGGCGGCCTCGGCCCCGTACAGCCAGGCGTACTTCGAGGTCAGCGGCAGGGCCTTCTTGAAGGTGCCGTTGACGTAGACGTCGATGGTGGAGTCGATGCCGCCGCCGCCCGGCGCGTCCGGGATGGAGAAGCGGGCGACCAGGGTGTTGGTGGCGGCGCGGGTGGTGAACTCGACGTACTCGCCCGTCGCGTCGAGGTTGACGGCCTTGCGGCCGGAGGCCTCTCCCGCGATGTCGCCGATGGTGCGGTTGGGGCCGACGACGGTGGCTCCGCCGCCGACCGCCGCGTCCTCCGCCTCGTACATCTCGAAGGGCATGTTCGCCCCGCGGCCCACGAAGAAGGGCTTGGTGGAGGTGTTGTTCGCGCGCTTGACCGGGAGTTCGTTGGCATCGTCGGCGAGGACCGCCTTGACCGTGTACTTGCCGTTCGCGGCCGTCCAGCCGCCGAGGGCGATCGGGGCGGTCGAGGCCCCGGGTGCCAGAGCGCCGCTGAAGGAGCCGGTCAGCGTGCGGACGGTGGCGCCGGCCGCGTCCTGGAGGGTGAGCGTGACGCCGTGCGCGCCGGAGGCGGCCGCGATGGTTCCCTGGTTCCGGACGGTGACGGTGAAGTCGACCGGCCGGCCCGCGGACGGGGCGCTCGGGGACCAGCTCACGGCGGAGGCGACCAGGTCGGAGCTGTCGACCGGGCGGACCACCAGCGGGGAGCCGGTGAAGGTGTTGTTGGTGTCGTTCTGCTCGATGACCGTGTTCGCCTCGTCGACGACCGCGCTCACCGGGTAGGTGCCGGCATCGCGTGCGCCGATGCCGGCGGTGACGATGGCCGTGGCGCCCGCGGCCAGGGCGGGCACGTTCGCCGTGCCCACCTGGCTGCCGCCGAGCTTGAAGGTGACGGCCGTGGCGGCCGCCGGGGCCGGGCCGCTGTTGCGGACGGTGGCGGACAGCGTGACGGAGTCCGATTCGACGGGGGCCGCCGGGGTGGCGCTCAGGCCGGTGACCTCCAGGTCCGGGTTGGGCGCGGGGACGCCGATGACCTGGAACTCGGCGACCTGGCCGTTGGAGGCCCCGGTGTTGGAGGTGAAGCGGAGCTGCACGTCCGCGACGCGGGCGTGCACCGGGATGGTGACGGTGTTGGCGCCGGACGCCGGGTTGAAGACGTAGTCCTTGGCGGCGACCAGGCCCGTGGCGCCTGGTGCGCTCTGCTCCCGGCCCAGGACCTGGATGTTCTGGGTACGGGTGCCCCAGCTGCTGTCCGGGTTGAGTTTGAGGACAAGCCGGTCGACGTCGGCGTTGGCGCCGAGCTTGACGGTGAGGGTGCTCGGGTAGGCCCCGGCCGCGCCCTCCCAGTAGGTGGAGGTGCTGTTGTCGTTGGCGTTCTCCGCGACGAACGTGTGGATCACGGAGGATCCGGTGATCGGCTTGCCGACGGCCAGGTTGGAGCCGCCGCCTCCGGTGCCGTTGCGGGTCACGGTGTTGCTGTCCCCGGAACGGTTGCCCGCCGCGTCCTTGGCGCGCACGAAGTAGCTGACGGTGGCGTCGGCCGGCTGGGTGTCGGTGTACGTGGTGGCGCTGCCGGCCACCGTCGTGCGCAGCACGTTGTTCGCGTACACCTCGTAGCCGGTGACGCCGACGTTGTCGGTGGAGGCCTGCCAGGCCAGCCTGACCTGGTCGGCGGCCGGCTCGGTGAAGGTCAGGGCGCCGGGGGCGGTGGGTGCCTGGGTGTCCCCGGTGTCCGCGGCGCGGGTCACGCTGTTGCTGTCGGGCGACTGGTTGCCGGCCGCGTCCCTGGCCCGGACGCGGTAGGTGACGCTGGTGCCGGTGGGCTGGGTGTCGGTGTAGGCGGTGACGTCGCCGGCCACGCTGGTGCGCAGCTGGTCGTTCGCGTACACGTCGTAGCCGGTGACGGCCGTGTTGTCGGTGGCGGCCCTCCAGGTGAGCTTGATCTGGCCGGTCGCGGGCTCGGTGTAGGCGAGCTCGGCGGGGGCGGTCGGGGGCTGGGTGTCCCCGGTCTGCGGGCCGTAGATCTCCAGCTCGGATATCTGTGCGCCGGGCTGTACGGAGTTCGCCGAGATCAGGACCCGCAGGTGGCGGGTGGTGGCGGCGTCGAAGGTGATGGTCACCGCGTTGGCGCTCGACGGGTCGAACGCGTACGTCTTGGACGCGGTCAGGTCGGTGAAGTCGGTGCCGTTGGCGCTGCCCTGGAGCTTCAGGGTCTGGGTGCGGGCGCCCCAGCCGCCGGGCAGGCGCAGCACCACGCGGTCCACGCGGACGGAGGCGCCGAGGTCGGCCTGGAGCCACTGGGGCAGCGCGTTGTTGGCGCTCTCCCAGTAGCTGGCCGCATCGGCGTCGTTGGCGTTGGGCGGGAGGTAGGTCTGGGTACTGCTGCCGGCGGTCAGGGTCTTGCCGAGGGCCAGGTTGGCCGAGGACTCGCCGGCGGCGCGTACCTCCAGCTCGGAGAGCTGGGCCGCCTGCCAGCCGGTGTTCGCGGTGATGTCGATCCGGACGTACCGGGTCTGGGCGGCCGGGAAGGCGATCGTGACCGTGTTCCCGCTGCCCTGGCCGAAGGCGTAGGTCGCCGAGCTCACCAGGGTGGTGAAGGCGGTGCCGTCGGCGCTGCCCTGGACCGACAGGGTCTGGTTGCGGCTCTCCCAGGCCGCGGGCAGCTTGAGCACCACCTGGTCGACGCGGGCGGTGGCTCCGAGGTCGGTCTGCACCCATTGCGGGAGGGCGCCGCCGGCGCTCTCCCGGGCTGCGCTCTCCCAATACGTGGACTGGTTGCCGTCGGTGGCGTTGGCGGCCGTATAGGCCCCGTTGCTGCTGCTCGCCGCGGCGGGGCGGCCCGCCGCGATGCTCGGGCCGCCGGCGGCCTCGGCGGTCAGGGCCGGCCATCCCAGCATCAGCAGGGCCGTGGCGGTCAGGACGGCCAGCGCCCGTCCTCTCCAGTGGAGCCTTCTCATATGTCCTCGTCCCTCGGCATGAGTTTTCTGAACCAGGTGAGATAGGAATTTGCGTCGTTCCGTGCGAGAGTTGCAGAGCTTTGCCGAGTCGTCCACTGCTCAGACCGCACTTTTATGCCGTCATCACTTGCGCAAGCTGGACGCAAATAACGCAAGCCATTTGCGTGGACATGAGAAATTCCGCTTCGGCCGAAGGCGACCTACCGTTGCTGGTCATGCGGTTCCTCCACATGAGCGCTCGGCGCCTCGGGCTGCCCAGACGGGCCGTCTCGCAGATCCTGCTGACCCAGCTGGCCATCGCCGCCGGGGTCGTCGTGCTGGCCACCGGGCTCTTCCTGGCCCCGCTCGGCGCACAGCTCGACGACCAGGCCATGCGGCGCGCCCTGGCCATCGCCCAGAGCGCGGCGGCGGACCCGTCACTGGCCGCCGACCTCCTCGACTCCGGGCCGACGGCCGACAGCCCCGTGCAGGCTGCGGCCGAGCGGATCCGCCGGGCCACGGGCGCCGAGTACGTGGTGGTCATGGACCTGGACGGGATCCGCCGCTCGCACCCCGGCACCGACCGGATCGGACTGCCCGTCTCCACCGACCCGAGCGACGCCCTCGCGGGCCGCGAGGTCATGGAGATAGACGAGGGCACCCTCGGCCGCTCCGCCCGCGGCAAGGTCCCGCTCATCGCGGCCGACGGGGAGATCGTCGGAGCCGTCTCCGTCGGCATCGCCTACGACAGCGTCCACGACCGGCTGCTCGGAGCCATCCCGGGCCTGCTCGCCTACGCGGGCGGCGCCCTCGCGGCGGGCGCACTCGCCGCCTACCTGCTGTCCCGCCGGATCCAGCGGCAGACCCGCGACCTGGCCTTCTCCGATATCGCCGGGCTGCTCGCCGAGCGCGAGGCGATGCTGCACTCCATCCGCGAGGGCGTGATCGCCCTCGACCGCGAGGGCCGGGTCAGGCTGGTCAACGACGAGGCCGCCCGGCTGCTGGGCTTCGCCCCCGATACGGCCGCCACCGTCGCCGGGCGCCCGCTGGACGACGTACTGGGCGCCGGCCGCACCACCGACGTCCTGGCCGGCCGCGTCACGGGCCGCGACCTGCTCACCGTCCAGGGCCCGCGGGTGCTGGTCGCCAACCGGATGCCCACCGAGGACGGCGGCGCCGTCGCCACCCTGCGCGACCGTACCGAGCTGGAACACCTCGGCCGCGAGCTCGACTCCACCAAGGGCCTGATCGACGCCCTGCGCGCACAGGACCACGAGCACGCCAACCGCCTCCACACCCTCCTCGGCCTGCTGGAGCTGGGCCTGCACGAGGAGGCGGTGGAGTTCGTCACCGAGGTCGTCGGAGTGCACCGCACCACCGCCGAGCAGGTCACCGAGAAGGTCCACGACCCGCTGCTGGCCGCCCTCCTCGTCGGCAAGGCGACCGTCGCGGCCGAACGCGGCGTCCCGCTGCGGCTCGCCGACGCCACCTTCCTTCCCGACGGCCTCGTCGACCCCGGCGGGCTCGTCACCATCACGGGCAACCTGGTGGACAACGCCCTGGACGCAGCGGCGGGCTCCGCCGCGCCCCTGGTCGAGGTCGAGCTGCGCGCCGAAGGCCGTACGGCGATCCTCCGGGTACGGGACAGCGGCCCCGGCGTCCCGGCCGCCCGCCGCGAGGAGATCTTCACCGAGGGCTGGTCGACCAAGCAGCCCAAGGCCCACCGCGAGCGCGGGCTCGGTCTCGCGCTCGTACGCCGCCTCGCGGAGCGCCAAGGCGGCACGGCCCGGGCCGGCGAGGCGGCGGACGGAGGCACGGAGTTCTCCGTCGTACTCCCGGAGGCCCTGCGATGAACCAGACCCCGACCCACGACATCCACGTGTTGGTCGTCGACGACGACATGCGCGTTGCCCGGATCAACGCGGCCTACGTGGCGAAGGTCCCCGGCTTCCGCGTCGTCGCCCAGGCCCATTCGGCCGCCGAGGCCCTCGCCTGCCTGGACACCCACCCCGTGGACCTGATCCTGCTCGACCACTACCTCCCGGACGAGAACGGCCTGGACCTGGTCCGCCGGCTGCGCCAGCTCGGCCACCGCACAGACGTGATCATGGTCACGGCAGCCCGCGACCTGGCCACCGTCCAGTCCGCCATGCGCCTCGGCGCCCTGCAGTACCTGGTCAAGCCCTTCACCTTCGCGGGCCTGCGCACCCGGCTGGAGGCGTACGGGGCCCTGCGCCGCACCCTGGAGACGGGCGGCGAGGCCGAACAGGCCGAGGTGGACCGGATCTTCGGCGCCCTCGCCGCGGCCGGCTCCCCGAACGAGCTGCCCAAGGGCCACTCCGCCACCACCGCCGAACTCGTCCGCCAGGTCCTGCGCTCCGCCGAAGGCCCGCTCTCCACCCAGCGGATCGCCGACCGCGCCGGCATCAGCCGCCAGACCGCCCAGCGCTACCTGAAGCTCCTGGAGCGCACCGGCCGAGTCACCCTGGCCCTGCGCTACGGCGAGACGGGCCGCCCCGAACACCGCTACTCCTGGCTCCCGTCCGAGAGCGCGTGACCGGGCGAACGGTGACGGGAGCCGCGCTCAGACGGCCCCGGCACCGGTCAGGGACCGGACCTCCGTCTCCGCGTACTTCGCCTCGTCCGCCTCTTCGGCCGAGGTGACCGTGCCCATCCAGCCGGCCAGGAAGCCCAGCGGGATCGAGACCAGACCCGGGTTCTGCAGGGGGAAGAACTGGAAGCTCACGCCCGGGAAGAGGGAGTCCGGGCTGCCGGAGACCACCGGCGACAGGACGACCAGGACCACCGCCGGAACCAGGCCCCCGTACACCGACCAGACCGCGCCGCGCGTGGTGAACCCCCGCCAGAACAGCGAGTACAGCAGCACCGGCAGATTGGCCGAGGCCGCCACCGCGAAGGCCAGCCCCACCAGGAACGCCACGTTCAGGTCCTGGGCGAGCAGCCCCAGGGCGATCGCCACCGCCCCGATCCCGACGGCCGCGACCCGGGCCACGGCGACCTCGCTGCGCTGACGCGCGTGGCGGCGCTTGAGGGAGGCGTACAGGTCGTGCGCCACCGAGGCCGAGGAGGCCAGCGTGATCCCGGCGACCACGGCCAGGATCGTGGCGAAGGCGATCGCCGCCACGAAGGCGAACAGCACCGCTCCCCCGGTCGACTCCGCCCCGCCGCCCAGGAAGGCGGCGAGCAGCGGAACCGCCGTGTTCCCCGAGGCGTTGGACGCCCGCACCTGGTCCGGGCCCAGCAGCGCGGCCGCCCCGAACCCGAGCACGATCGTCATCAGGTAGAAACCACCGATCAGCGCGATCGCCCACACCACCGACCGGCGCGCCGCCCGCGCCGTCGGCACCGTGTAGAAGCGCGACAGGATGTGCGGCAGCCCGGCCGTCCCGAGGACCAGCGCGAGGCCGAGGCTCATGAAGTCGAAGCGGGAGGTCCAGTCGGCGCCGTACTTGAGCCCCGGGCTCAGGAACCGCAGCCCGTGCCCGCTGCGCTCGGCGGCGCTGGTGAGCAGCTGGCCGAAGTCCCCGTGGAAGCGCAGCAGTACGAGCACGGTGAGGGTGACGGCCCCGCCCATGAGCAGTACGGCCTTCACGATCTGGATCCAGGTGGTGGCCCGCATGCCGCCGAAGGACACGTAGACCACCATCAGCGCGCCGACCCCGATCACGGTCAGCGTCCGGGCCGCGGTGCCCGAATCGCCGAGCAGCAGGCCCACCAGGCTGCCCGCGCCGACCATCTGTGCGACGAGGTACAGCACCGAGACGGTGACGGAGGAGGCGCCGGCCGCGATCCGTACGGGCCGCTCGTTCATCCGGGCCGCGACCACGTCCGCGAGGGTGAAGCGCCCGCAGTTGCGGACCAGTTCGGCGACGAGGAAGAGCACGACGAGCCAGGCGACGAGGAAGCCCACCGAGTACAGCAGGCCGTCGTAGCCGAAGAGGGCGATCAGGCCGGAGATGCCGAGGAAGGAGGCGGCGGACATGTAGTCGCCGGCGATGGCGAAACCGTTCTCCATCGGGGAGAACAGTCGCCCGCCGGCGTAGAACTCCTCGGCTGAGCCGTGCCGGTTGCGGCTGACCCAGGTGGTGATGCCCAGGGTGACCGCGATGAAGAGGCTGAACAGGATCAGGGCGAGGATCTGGTGTTCGGTGGTCACCGGCCGTCCCCCCGGCTCTGGTTGCGGTTCCGCGCCTGGTCGCGCTCCTGCTCGAAGACCGTCCAGCGCAGGTCGAGCGCGGCCCGGTCCCGGCGCAGCCGCGCGTGCCGGGCGTACGCCCAGGTCAGCAGGAAGGTGCTGAGGAACTGGCCGAGGCCCGCCAGCAGGGCCACGTTGACGGCCCCGACCACGGGGCGGGCCATGAAGCCGGGCGCCATGGTCGCCGCGACCACGTAGGCGACGTACCAGAGGAGGAATCCGGCGGTCGCGGGAACGACGAACCCGCGGTAGCGGCTGCGGACCTCCTGGAAGGCGGCGCTGCGCTGCACTTCGCGGTAGATGTCGGACGCCCCGGGGGCGGCCGGGCCTCCGGGGGCCGGACGCGGGGGCGGCGGATCCCCGCCCTCGCCCTCCCCCCAGCCGACGGCGAGCGCGTCGTACCAGGGGTCGTCGAGCCGGATCGTTCCGGCATCGGGACCTTCGTGCTTGTCCACCGAACTCTCCTTGTCCGCTGCCGCATTGGCCGCGTGCCCACAAGGATGTGCGGTATGGACGTTTTCCGGACTGGTGTCCCGGTGCTCTTCACTCCAACAGGTGATGGAGCGAAGAGCACCGGTATGCCGTGGCGGAGGTGTGCCCGCCGGTCAGGCGTCGATGCGCGAGCGGTCCAGGGTCGCCGCGGAGCTCGTGATGAACTCCTTGCGCGGCGCCACCTCGTTGCCCATCAGCAGGTCGAAGACCTGCTCGGCGGAGTCCAGGTCGCCGATGTTGATCCGGCGCAGCGTGCGGAACCGGGGGTCCATCGTGGTCTCCGCCAGCTGGTCCGCGTCCATCTCGCCGAGGCCCTTGTAGCGCTGGATCGAATCCTTGTACCGGACGTTCTTGCGCTGGAATTCGAGCAGGGTCTGGCGCAGCTCGTTGTCCGAATACGTGTAGACGTACTTGTCCTGACCCTTCTTGGGCTGGACGAGTTCGATCCGGTGCAGCGGCGGCACGGCGGCGAACACCCGGCCCGCCTCGACCATCGGCCGCATGTACCGCTGGAAGAGCGTGAGCAGCAGGCAGCGGATGTGCGCGCCGTCGACGTCGGCGTCGACGAGCAGGACGATCTTGCCGTACCGCGCGGCGTCGATGTCGAAGGTCCGGCCCGAGCCGGCCCCTATGACCTGGATGATCGCTCCGCACTCGGCGTTCTTGAGCATGTCCGAGACCGACGACTTCTGGACGTTGAGGATCTTGCCGCGGATCGGCAGGAGCGCCTGGAATTCCGAGTTCCGCGCGAGCTTGGCGGTGCCGAGCGCCGAGTCGCCCTCGACGATGAAGAGCTCGCTGCGCTCCACGTCGTCGCTGCGGCAGTCCGCCAGCTTCGCGGGCAGCGAGGAGGTCTCCAGCGCGGTCTTGCGACGCTGCGCCTCCTTGTGCTGGCGGGCGGCGATCCGGGTCCGGGCGGCCGCGACGATCTTCTCCATCACGGCGCGGGCCTGCTGCTTGTCGTCGCGCTTCGTGCTGGTCAGGAAGGCCTTGAGCTCCTTGGCGACCACGGCCGCGACGATCCGGGCGGCCGCCGAGGTGCCGAGGACCTCCTTGGTCTGGCCCTCGAACTGGGGCTCGGCCAGCCGGACGGTGACGACCGCCGTCAGGCCCTCCATCGCGTCGTCCTTGACCACGTCGTCCTCGGCGACGCGGAGCAGCTTCGCCGAGCGGAGCACCTCGTTCACGGTCTTGGCGACGGAGCGCTCGAAGCCGGTGATGTGGGTGCCGCCCTTGGGCGTGGCGATGATGTTGACGAAGGACTTGACCTGGGTCTCGTACCCGGTGCCCCAGCGCAGGGCGATGTCCACGCCGAGCTCGCGGGTGACCTCGGTGGGGGTCATGTGGCCCCGCTCGTCGAGGACGGGGACGGTCTCCTTGAAGGTGCCCTGGCCGGTGAGGCGCAACACGTCGCAGACGGCCTTGTCCTGCGCGAGGTACTCGCAGAACTCGCTGATGCCCCCGTCGAAACGGAACGTCTCCTCCGTCTTGCCGGCCCCGTCGATGGCGCGCTCGTCGCGGACGACGATGGTCAGGCCGGGGACGAGGAAGGCGGTCTGGCGGGCGCGCTGGTAGAGCGTCTCCAGGGAGAGCCGGGCGTCCTTGAGGAAGATCTGCCGGTCGGCCCAGTAGCGGACCCGGGTGCCGGTCTTGCCCTTGGCGACACGCTTGACCTTGCGCAGGCCGTTGGCGGGGTCGAAGGGGCTGTCGGGGCCCTGCTCGGTGAACATCCCCGGGACGCCGCGGCGGAAGCTGATCCCGTGGGTGGAGCTGTTGCGGTCCACCTCGACGTCCAGCCGGGCGGAGAGGGCGTTGACCACGGAGGCGCCGACGCCGTGCAGGCCGCCGGAGGCCGCGTACGAGCCGCCGCCGAACTTGCCGCCGGCGTGCAGCTTGGTCATGACGACCTCGACGCCGGACAGCCCGGTCTTGGGCTCGACGTCGACGGGGATGCCGCGGCCGTTGTCGCGGACCTCGACCGAGGCGTCCTCGTGGAGGATCACCTCGATGTGGTCGCAGTAGCCCCCCAGGGCCTCGTCCACGGCGTTGTCGATGATCTCCCAGAGGCAGTGCATGAGGCCTCGGGAGTCGGTGGACCCGATATACATGCCGGGGCGCTTGCGGACGGCCTCGAGGCCTTCGAGGACGAGCAGGTGCCGCGCGGTGTAGTTGGAGCCGTCCCGGTCTGCTCCGGACAGCAGCGCGCTGGAAGGCACGGACGTGTCGGCGGTCACGCAGTTCGCTCCTCGCTGAATTTCTTTTTCTGGCCCGTCGGGCGCAGGGTGGCTCGGTTGCCCGTCGAAGGGTACCGAGGCCTGGTAGAGCCGATGCAACGCCACCCTCGTGCCTTCATCAGCCTAGTGCAGGACCGCACGGGTGTTCGATCCCCCGGTCGGGTGAAGCAAACATCACGTTCCCTTCCAGGCATGAACCATTTAGGGTTCGGGCACGTCCTCATGAACAACCGGCACTCAGCCGGGGAGGACGGAACTGCTACAAGCGAACGACTGACAACGCGAAACCGTAAAGCAACGCAATACGGCTCCTTCGCCGCCAACCGGCAGCAGCCGGCCAGCTTCGGAAGGAAGTTTCGAGGAAAAGCCGCGAGCGGGAACGTTTTCGGCCTGGTTGGATGTTGACCCTGGTACGACAGCTCGTCGAGCTAGAGAAGAGGCGACGTGACTACTGTTCTGACACCCGCGACCCCGCTGACGGCCGCTGACCGATGCGACCGTTGCGGCGCCCAGGCATATCTGCGCGTCGTCCTGCTGAGCGGCGGTGAACTGCTGTTCTGCGCCCACCACGGGCGTAAGTTCGAGCCGGAACTCAAGAAGATCGCCGCGGATATACAGGATGAGACCGAGCGGCTCACGTCCGCTCCGACGGCCAATGCCGACACCGAGGACCGCTGACACAGGCCTATACCTCGCATCCGACGAGCCAGGACCGGCCAGGCCGGTCGACGGGCGGCACCCCTGAGACCCAGGGGTGCCGCCCGTCCTCACATCCGGAGCCGCGCGGCTAGCGGCCCCCGGCCGGGTGTTTTCCCCCGGGAGCTCCCGCGGCGCCCTGCGGCTCTTCCGCCACCTGCCCCCGTACGGGCCGTGCGGCCGGTCCGGAGCCCCTGTCGGCACCCCACGCGATGTCGTGGCCGTCGCTTCGCCGCGGGGCCGCCTCCGGGGCCGTCACGAAGCCGATGAGCGGCGCGATCTTCGTGTACACCCCCGGACTGTCCGGGCGCCCGCAGCCGCGCCCCCAGGACACCAGCCCGATGAGCTTGCCCTGGGCGACCAGCGGCCCGCCGCTGTCCCCCTGGCAGGCGTCCCGGCCGCCGTCGCGGTGCCCCGCGCACACCATGGACTCCGGCCGGTACTGCCCGTCGGCGTCTCCCGGGTAGGCGCGCCGGCAGGCCTCGTCCGCCAGCACCGTCACGCGCGCGGTGCGCAGCGCGTACGCGTAGTCGCCGAATCCGCTCGTGTCGCCCCAGCCGTACACGGCCGCCTCGCCGCCCGCGGCGTAGCCGGGATGCCCCGCCCCGGCCATCGGGAGCACGTACTGCGCGGGCACGGCCTCGGCGAGCTCCAGCACGGCGAGGTCCCCGGCGTTGCTGCGGACGTCGTACTCCGGGTTCACCCGGGCCGAGCGGATCGGGATCTCGCGGCCCTCGGCCGCCCGCAGCTCCGTACGCCCGGTGATCACCCGGAAGTCGGGGACGGACTCGATCGGGCCGCCCAGCACCTGGCGGCCCAGGCAGTGGGCCGCGGTCAGCACCTTCGTCGGGCCCACGATGACACCCCCGCAGAACTGGCCGCCCCGCGTACCCCCGAACCGGTCACGGCTGGCGAGGGCCACCACCCACGGGCTGTCGGCCGCCTTCACCGGCTTCCCGCCGATCACCACACTGTCCGCGGCTGCCTGCGGCGCCTGGGCCAGCGGCGCCGCGGCCGCCCCCGCCACCAGGGTCAGCGCGCCCGCCAGAGCACGGGAAAAGGGACGACGCATGAGGCCTCCTGACTCTGAGTGTGCATGACTCCACCCAGAGTGGGACGCCAAGTGGCCGTGCGCACCCGCGCACGGCCACCTCCGAACGGCCCCCGGCCCGATCGCCCCGGGCCCGGCCGGTCCGGCTGTCAGTCCAGGTAGTCGCGCAGGACCTGGGAGCGCGACGGGTGGCGCAGCTTCGACATCGTCTTGGACTCGATCTGGCGGATCCGCTCGCGCGTGACGCCGTAGACCTTGCCGATCTCGTCGAGGGTCTTCGGCTGGCCGTCGGTGAGGCCGAAGCGCATCGAGACCACGCCGGCCTCGCGCTCGCTCAGGGTGTCGAGCACCGAGTGCAGCTGCTCCTGGAGGAGCGTGAAGCTCACGGCGTCGGCCGGGACGACCGCCTCGGAGTCCTCGATGAGGTCGCCGAACTCGCTGTCGCCGTCCTCGCCGAGCGGCGTGTGCAGGGAGATCGGCTCGCGGCCGTACTTCTGGACCTCGATGACCTTCTCGGGGGTCATGTCGAGTTCCTTGGCCAGCTCCTCCGGGGTGGGCTCGCGGCCCAGGTCCTGGAGCATCTGGCGCTGCACGCGGGCGAGCTTGTTGATGACCTCGACCATGTGCACCGGGATGCGGATGGTGCGGGCCTGGTCGGCCATGGCGCGCGTGATCGCCTGGCGGATCCACCAGGTCGCGTACGTGGAGAACTTGTAGCCCTTGGTGTAGTCGAACTTCTCGACCGCGCGGATCAGGCCCAGGTTGCCCTCCTGGATCAGGTCCAGGAAGAGCATGCCGCGGCCCGTGTAGCGCTTGGCCAGCGAGACCACGAGGCGGAGGTTGGCCTCCAGCAGGTGGTTCGGCGGCCGTCCTCGGCGATGATCTCCAGCTCGCGCTTGAGCTTGGGCGCCAGCTTGTCGGAATTGGCCAGCTTGTCCTCGGCGAACAGGCCCGCCTCGATGCGCTTGGCGAGCTCGACCTCCTGCTCGGCGTTGAGGAGGGGGACCTTGCCGATCTGCTTGAGGTAGTCCTTGACCGGGTCGGCGGTGGCGCCGGCCACGGCGACCTGCTGGGCCGGGGCGTCGTCCTCGTCGTCGGAGATGACGAAGCCCTTGCTCTCGCCGCCGTCCTCTTCCTCTTCGGCTTCCGCCTTGACCGCGCCGGGGCCCTCCTCGGAGGTCTCCTCTTCGCCCGCCTCGTCGGCGTCCTTCTTGGCGGCGGTCTTCTTCGCCGCCGTCTTCTTGGCGGCGGTCTTCTTGGCAGGGGCCGCCTTCTTGGCGGCGGTCTTCTTGGCCGCGGTCTTCTTCGCGGCGGGCTCGGTTCCGGGCTCCTCCGCGGGAGCGTCCACGGGCTGCTCCGGATCCACCGTCTCGGCCGCGGGTGCCGCGGCGGCGACGGTCTGCGCGGCCGCCGTCTTCGCCGCGACGGTCTTCGTGGCCGTCCGCTTGGCCGGGGTCTTCGCTGCGACGCTCTTGCGGGTGGTGCGCTTGGGCGACTCCGCGGCACTGACCATCAGCGTCACACCCTCTTCCTCGAGGATCTGGTTGAGGCTGCGCAGAACATTCTTCCACTGGGTCGCAGGAATCTGGTCAGCCTCGAAGGCCCGACGCACGTCATCGCCGGCGATCTGCCCCTCGGCCTTGCCCCGCTCGATGAGCGCCATCACAGACTCGGAATCGGCGATCTCCGGCGGGAGCGTACGGGATGTGCTGGCCGACACGAACAACCTCTCGGAACGATGGGAACGGCTTCCGACCCCGGCCGGATGGTGCTGGACCGGAGCCGACGACACCGACGGGGGATGGGCCGGGGGCGCGGGCAGGGGCCGGGGAGCTGCACAGCACCCGCAAGGGCTGCTGTCTTCCCTCCGTCGGCCATCACCTCTCTAGGTCATCGCTCGACCTCGCGGAGTGTTACGCCCAATCTTCGTGGCCCGAGTCACACCCCGACCGCCCGACCGCCCCGGCGCCCGCGCCGCCGTCCGTCCGCGCGTCAGTGCTCGCGCGGTGCGGGGACCACGCGCTCGACCTCCGGGTGCACCGTCAGGAGCTGGCGCATCGCGTTCTCGGCACCCACGGCGTCGCCGGCCGCGAGGGCCTCGACGATGCGCGCGTGGTGCGCGACGCACGTCTCGCTCGGACGGTCGCAGGCGGTGACGGGGCTGCCGGAGACCTGGAGGGCCGAGGAGACGATGCCGGAGAGGTGCTCCAGCATGCGGTTGCCCGCGACCTGGATGAGGAGTGCGTGGAACTCGTTGTCGGCGCGCGCGAAGGTGATCGCGTCGCCCTGGCCGAGGGCGTGGCCCATGATCTCGACCATGTCGGCGAGGCGCTGCTGGATGTCCGGGCGCCCGTGGCCGGCGGCGAGGCGGGCGGCGAGGGGCTCGATGGTCCAGCGGAGCTCGTTGAGCTCGCGGCGCTGGTCGTCGCGCTGGGGGCCGAAGGCGCGCCACTCGATGATGTCGGGGTCGAGCAGGTTCCAGTCGGCGACCGGACGGACGCGGGTGCCGACGTTGGGGCGGGCGCTGACCAGGCCCTTGGCCTCCAGCACGCGCAGCGATTCGCGGACCACGGTGCGGGAGACCTCGAACCGCTGGCCGATCTCCTCGGGGACCAGGGGGCGGTCTGCTCCGAGGTCGCCGGAGACGATCATCTGGCCGAGCTGCTGGACGAGTTGGCCGTGCAGTCCGCGGCCGCGGCTGCCGGCCGCGCGGCGGCCGACCCGGCTCAACTCGACGTCGGCGCCGTCCCAGTGGGGCGCTGCGACGCGGTCGGTCCCGGGGGCCTCCGCGTAGGGGTAGCGGTCGAGTTCGCCCGGGCCGGCGAGGCCGGAGTCGGCATGGCGGGCGGCGGTCATCATGGTGTGCGCAAGGGTACTCACGAATCCTTTGTCGGCCGTGCCCGGATGAGCCTTGAGGTCTTTGGTGAAAAGCACACGAAAGGGTGATCGGTGCCACCTACGCAATTGACGACTTATCGTAAAGAACCGGGCTCTTTGCGGGGAGTTGCGGTCCGGTTCATGTGATGCGGACGGGATCGGTCCCCTTCAGACTTTCTCCGGCGCCGCGGCGATCACCAACGGTCGTTTACCAACGGACGCGGCTGCGCAGTCCTGTGAACCCATAGGCGCACAACAGGACCATCAGCGACAACAGCAGCGCCGTTCCGACGGGTTGGGCCAGCACCCGCAGGGCGCCCAGGACCAGGCGGTCCGCCTCCGGGGGCCACTGCGCCCAGGCCAGGCCGCGCAGCCGGGCCGCGAGCCCGCTTGCCGCGTACGCGGAGGGCCCGTCCAGCGCCTTGCGTACGAGCGGGACGACGATGACCGGTACGGCGAGCACGGCGGCCAGGCCCGCGACCGCCGACCGGAAGACGCCGGAGGCCAGGACCCCGGCCCAGGCGCAGCCGACGAGCAGCCCGGCCCAACTCACGGCCGGGGAGAGCCATTCCCCGGGGGCGCGCAGCGGGCCGCGGTCGAAGACGAGCTTCAGGGCGGCGGCGTCGGCGGTGACCGCGAGGGCTCCGAAGGCCAGGGCGAGGGCGGCGCAGACCGCGAGCTTGGCGGCGAGCAGGCCCAAGCGGCGCGGCACGGTGCCGCGGTCGGCGGCGAGCGCGGGGTAGCGGTACTCCTCGCCGAAGGCCAGGGCGCCGAGCAGTCCGGCACCGAGGGCGGCGGGGGGCAGGGGCAGCAGCTCCGGCCAGGCGGCGAGCAGCCGGTTCTGCGGGGTGCCGCCGGCCCGGGCCAGCACCAGGGCGGTGACGGCGGAGACGGCGACGACGACGGCCGCGGTGAGGACGGGCGTGGCGGTCCCGAAGGCCCGGCACAGCTCGTAGCGCAGGGGCCGCAGCGGTCCGCCCACCCGGCGCACCGTGGAGGCCGGCCGTGCACTGCTGGCGGCGGCGGCAGTGGTGGCGGCCGGGTGCGCCGGGGCCGCGCCGCCCGGCTCGGTGCGCGCCTGCGGCACCGGCGGTACGGGCGGGCACGGCGTGCCGGCGTCCCCGGTCTCGTCGGCGAGCTGGTGGACCAGCACGCCGTGCCGGAACGCCGCCTCACCCACCTCCGCGCAGCTGCTGCCGTACACCGACAGGCGGCTGCCGCTCTCCTCGACGATCTCCACCGCGCGCTGGGCGGCCCGGGCCTCCCGGCCGAGCACGTCGGCCAGCCGGGCGGCGTACGGGCTGCGTACGGCGACCCGCGGCCGCAGCCGGGTACGGGCGAACTCGGCCGCGTCCTGGTCGGCGACGAGCCGGCCCGCCGCGATGCTGACGACCCGGTCCGCACTGCGGGCGGCCTCCTTGGCGTCGTCGGTGGTGAAGAGCACCGCGCCGCCGAGGGAGGCGTGTCCGCGCAGCAGCCCGTGGAGCCAGCCGCGTTCGCGGGGCGAGAGTCCGGCGGCGGGCTCGTCGAGGAGCAGCGTGCACGGATCGGCGAGCAGGGCCGCGGCCAGCGCCACCCGGCGTTCCATGCCGAGCGAGAGCGAGCCGAGCCTCTGGTCGCGCAGGCCGGCGATGCCGACGACCTCCAGCATGGTGTCGGCCCGGGAGGCCGGCACGCCGGCGGCGGCGCACAGCATCCGCAGCTGGCTCAGGACGGTCCGCGACGGATTGCCGGGCACATCGCCGAGCAGCACCCCGACCTCACGGCCGGGATGGGGGATCCGGTGCAGCGGTCGGCCGCGGAAGTAGGTGACGCCGCGGCCCGGTTCGAGTTCGAGCATGAGCCGCAGTGCGGTGGTCTTGCCCGATCCCGGTTCGCCGAGGAGGGCGGTCACGGTTCCCGGGCGGGCCTCGAGCGTGAGGTCCTCCACCAGGGGAGGGAGGTCCCGACGGGGTGTGCTGGTGAGTCCGATGGCCTGGAGCATCGCTTCTCTCGCGGGGGGTGAGACCGCTCTGCGGCATGGTGAGTACCGCAAACAAGATAACGCGATATGTCCGATTTTCTGGGTAGTCGGGACGCGTTGGCGTCCGTGTCGACCCGTCAGACTTCGGGGCGCAGCATCGGCGGGTTGAGCAGGGGCGCCGCGCCGGCCCGGAACAGCTGGGCGGGCCGGCCGCCCTGACGGGTCGTCGTGCCCCCGGCCGGGACCAGGAACCCGGGGGTCCCGGTGACCTTGCGATGGAAGTTGCGCGGGTCGAGGGCCACGCCCCACACGGCCTCGTAGACCCGGCGCAGCTCGCCGACGGTGAACGCGGGCGGGCAGAACGCCGTGGCCAGCGAGGAGTACTCGATCTTGGAGCGGGCCCGCTCCACGCCGTCGGCGAGGATCCGCGCGTGATCGAAGGCGAGCCCCGCGGCCGCCTGGTCCGGGGCGGCCAGGAGCTCGTCGACGGGGGCCCAGCGCGCGCTGTTGGCGTCTCCGCCCGCCCGGGGGGCGGGCAGGTCCGGAGCCAGGACCAGATGCGCGACGCTGACGACGCGCATGCGCGGATCGCGCTTCGGATCCCCGTACGTGGCGAGCTGTTCGAGGTGCGCCCCGTTGTCGGCGCCCGGCTCGGCCGGGTCGTGCGCGCACAGGCCGGTTTCCTCGGAGAGCTCGCGGGCCGCGGCGGCGGCCAGGTCCTCGTCCCCGCGGACGAAACCGCCGGGCAGGGCCCAGCGTCCCTGGAACGGCTGCTCACCCCGCCGGACGACCAGCGCACAGAGCGCGTGACGCCGCACGGTGAGCACGACCAGGTCGACGGTGACAGCGAAGGGCGGATAGGCCGACGGGTCGTAGGGCGACATGCCGCGATCATAGTCGTCTGCCTGACGATAAACAGAGCTTTGGTCATCCCGGAGGCAGTGGTCGCGAGGCTACCCGCCCAGTTGGAGCGCATCGGCCGCCTCCTCCACCATGCCGAGGCCGAGCCGGCTGATCCGGACGGCGAACGGTTCCCCCGAGACCCGCAGGTCGCAGAAGCGCAGGGCGCCGAGGGGAGCGCCGGGCAGCGGGACGACGGCGACCGTGCCCGCCGGGGCGTCGGGGCGGAGCCCGGCGAGGGCGGTGAGCGCGTGCACCCCGGCGGCCGCGGCCACCGCGGCGGGGCGACAGGCCGCCGGGTGCGGGAGCGGCGCGCTGCCCGCGGTGCGCTGCTCGGCGGCGTACATCTCCGGCAGCCGGTACCCGAAGCTCTCCGCGGCGTCCAGCAGACCCCGCAGCAGACCGGCGGCCTCCTTCTCGAAGCCGGCCTGGGCCAGCCCGGCGACCGCCACGGCGCTCTCGTACGCCCGCACCGCGCCCGAGCGGTGGCCGAAGGGGTTGTGGCCCGGCTCCCGGGACGCCATGCTCCGCAGCCCCCAGCCGGAATCCATGGCGGGTGCGCCGAGGAGGCGGGCGAGCTGCTCCGTGCGGACCCGGTCCAGCAGCCCGGGGGCGAGTCGGCCGCCGCCCAGCAGGCCGGTGTCCAGGAGGTGGGCGGCGGCCCCCGTCAGCCGGGGCAGCGGCCGCCCGTCGGGGTGCAGGGCCGCGGCGGGCCGGCCGCCGTCCGGGCCGTCGATCCAGAACCCGTCCCGGAACCGCTTGCGGAGTGCGGCCGCCCACTCCTGCCACTCCTCGGCGCCGGGCCGCCCGCATCCGGCGAGCAGGTCCGCGCCGAGCAGCGCGGCCCGGTGGGCGTGGGCCTGGGTCTCGCAGCGCCGCGGCCCGGGATCGGGATCGGCCAGGAAGCCGTCCGCCCCCAGGGCTCCGCGCAGCCAGTCCAGGCACCGCTCGGCCGCCGGGAGGAGCCGGGCCACCTCCTCCTCGGGCATCCCCCAGCGCCGGGCCTCGGCGAGCACCGCCGGGAAGGCGAGGGTCGCCTCGGTACCGGTGCACCCGGGCGGCAGCTGCGGACCGGCCCCGCGCAGCGGCCCCGGGATCTTCCCGGCGTCGGCGCCCCGGCCGCCGGTCTGGGTCCGGGCCAGGGTGCGCAGGGTGGCCGCCGCGAGCCCGGTGCCGAGCGGGAGCGCCATCCTGGCGGCCCAGAGGGACTCCGCCGGAGCCAGCCCGAGCCGCCACGGCACCCCGGCGGCGAGGAAGGCGTCGGCGGGCTGCTCTCGATCCCGCATCAGCAGCGCGCCGAGGTCCTCGACACTGCGGCGGAACCAGGTTTCGACCCTCGGGTCGTCCCCCTCCGCCCGGGCGTCGGCCAGCGGGTTGGCCACCTGCCCGGCCGGGGCCCGTGAAATGCGGTCCTGCGTGGTCCGCAGCTCGATGGTGCGGGACTCGCCGGGCCCCAGTTCGAGCTGCCAGCGCAGCAGCCCCGCCGAGGCGAGGGCGTCGTCGGGGGCCGGCTCGGCGGCCGTGATGGCCTGGGCGTCCCCGCTGCTCCAGCGCAGCCCGGCGGCGTGCACCCCGGCCGGCAGTTCGGGCCCGGCCCGGCCCGCGGCCACCGCGGCCAGCTCGGCCAGGTCGGTGCCGAGCAGCAGCTCCACGGGCAGGCGCAGCGGCCGGGCCGTGAAACTGCGCACCGTGATCCGCTCGGTGCCGTCCGCGTGCCGGACCCGCTCCACCCCGATGTCGGGATCGGGCCCCGCGTCGGCCCCGGTACGGACTGTCGCGGTGAAGGAGGCCCGGTCGGAGCCGAGGCTGCGTCCCTGGACGGC
The DNA here is from genome assembly GCF_001279655.1 of Streptomyces sp. WM6372. Classification (NCBI taxonomy): domain Bacteria; kingdom Bacillati; phylum Actinomycetota; class Actinomycetes; order Kitasatosporales; family Streptomycetaceae; genus Streptomyces; species Streptomyces sp. WM6372. Next base: position 180,787 of record NZ_LGDB01000191.1, read on the forward strand.
GACCGGGTCCCGGCCGCCGACCCGGAGCACGCAGCGGGAGAGCAGCCTGCGCCCGGAGCGGTAGATCCCGTCGATCCCCCGCCCGGTCAACTGGCCGTGCTCCGGCGAGATGACGAGGCAGGGCGCGGCGACGCAGATGACGGTGCCGTGCACGGGCGGCAACTCGGTCCTGCGGGCGGGCGGTACGGAGTGGGCCATGGGTCGCCTTGTCTGGGCTGTCTGCGCTCCGGCCTGCTTCGCTGGGCGGCGGCGCGGCCGGGCCCCCGCCACCCTCCAGCTGAACGGTGGCGCCCCCGCCCGGGTCACGGGCCCCGGTGGCGGCTGCGCCCGTACTGGGCCGTGCCGGTGACGGGGCGTGCGCCGCAGGGCGGTGAGGGCCGCTTCCCGGATCCGCCGCACGGAGCTCCCCGCGGCCCGGCCCCGGCCCGCACTCACTGGTCGCTCCCCGCGGTGCGGCGGGGCTCGCGACGGGGCTCTCGGCGGGGCTGAGCTTCCCGGCGGCCCGGAGGGCGGGTGGTGGCCGCGGCGCGCTTGCGGCGCGGTTCCCTACGCCGCCGCTCCTCGCGCAGGCAGGCCCGCAGCCCCTCCGGGTCGATGCCCTCGTTGCAGGCGTGGTGGAGCAGTTGGGCGAAGCGGTAGTCGGCGTCGGCCCGCAGGGCCAGCCCCAGGGCGATCCGGGCCGTCGGCTCGTCCCCGGTGGCCCACGAGACCCAGCCCGCGAGGGTGAGCGGGGCCGCCGCGTGCTCTCCGTAGGCCCCGACGCAGCGGCGGGCCAGCGCCCGCCACAGCCGCAGGGCGGGGGCCGCCTCCTCGCCCTCCATCCACTCGGCGGCGACGTCCCGGATCTCGCGGTCCTGGAGGCCGAGGATCACGGTGGCGGCCTCGTCGTGGCCGAGCAGCGCGTCGTCCCAGTCGTCGGCTCCCGGTCCGCCGTCCACGGGCGGGGCGAGGGTCATCCGCCGCATCAGGGTGCGGGCCAGCGTGACCGTCTCCGCGCCGACCTCCTCCCGGGTGGCTCCGTCGAGGATCTTCGGCACGAGGGCGGCGGCCGCCCGGTCCAGGGCCTGCTCCATCTCCGCCGCCGCACCCCCGCGCAGCGGTGCCAGCCGGCCCTCGATCTCGCGGAGGGAGCCCCGGACCCGGAGTCCGGCGAAGGTCGCGGTCGCCGCCATCACCGAGGTGCCGGTCGCGGTCAGCGGGCTGCCCTCGGCGGAGCAGCACCGCTCGTCGGGACAGCAGTAGGACCAGTACCGGCCGGCGGAGATGCAGAGCGCCTCCATCACGGGCACGTCGAGGGCGCCGCAGGCCAGCCGGATGCGCTGGGCCAGCGGGCGCAGCCGGGTCATGACCCGCTGGCCGCTCTCGCCGTCCGCCGGGTCCTGGCAGAGGAAGACGACGATGCCGTCGGGCTTGGCTCCGCGCCGCTCGCTGCCCCGGACGAGGCAGTCGGCGACCTGCCGGGCGGTGTCCTCCCATTCGGCCGGGGCCGTGGGGATGCCGACGCGGAGCCGGCCGCCGAAGCGCCCGCCCTCGCCGTGCACGGTGACCATGACGAGGGAGTCGGTCGGATGGAAACCGAGCATGTAAGGCAGCGCGTCGGCCAGTTCGGCCGGGCTGCGCAGGGTGATCCGGGGGTCGAGGGCGGGTCCGGCCGGGCTGATGGCGGGCCGGTCGGACGGGGTGTGTGATGCGCGGTCGTTCGTCATGCCCCGACGGTCCCGCGGACGGTCAGATCCCGAAAGCCCTGTGGATAACTCTTGACCGCTCAACTTCCACAGGGTTCGGACCGCCCTTGACACGATGTCAGAGTCATGGATTGCGGAGCCGGCCGGTCTCGGAGTCCGTCCGGTTCAGCCGGCCGTCGCGAGGATCAGCGGGAGCACCTGGCCGGCTCCCGCCTGCCGGAGCAGGCGGGCGGCGACCGCCAGGGTCCAGCCGGAGTCGGAGTAGTCGTCCACCAGCAGGACGGGCCCGGGCGACTGCGCCAGGGCGGCGGCCAGTTCCTCCGAGACGGCGAACGTGCCGGACAGCGCCCTGAGCCGCTGGGCGGAGTTGCTGCGCCGCGCCGCGTGCGCGCCGCCCGGCCCGGTGTACGTCAGGGTGCCCAGGTACGGGAGGCGGCCGATGCCCGCGATCCCCTCCGCGAGGGAGCCGACGAGCTGCGGACGGGCGAGGGACGGCACGGCGACGACGCCCACGGGCCGGGCGGAGGCGTCCGGGACACCGGGGGCCCAGCCGCCCGCGGAGCGCGCCCAGTCGGCGAGCACGGCCACCGCGGCGTGCAGGACGTCTTCGGGGACCGGTCCGTCGGGGGCGTTCTCGGCGAGCAGCGGGCGCAGCCGGTTGCCCCAGCCGATGTCCGAGAGCCGGCCCAGGGCCCGCCCGGTGGAGCACTGCTCCCCTGCCGGGATGCGGCCCTTGACGTTGATGCCCAGGGCCGCCATGCCGGTCGGCCACATCCTGCGCGGCTCCACCTCCACCCCCGGGCGCTCCAGTTCCTTCGCCGCGCCGGTCAGGGTCTCCGCGGACACGGAGGAATCGGCCCAGGCGCCCGCGCAGTTGTCGCACCGGCCGCACGGGGCCGCCCCCTCGTCGTCCAGCTGCCGGCGCAGGAACTCCATCCGGCACCCGGTCGTGCTGACGTAGTCGCGCATGGCCTGCTGCTCGGCGGCCCGCTGGCGGGCGACCCAGGCGTACCGCTCGGAGTCGTACGTCCACTGCCGGCCGGTGGAACTCCAGCCGCCCTTGACCCGCTTGACGGCTCCGTCGACGTCGAGCACCTTGAGCATGGTCTCCAGCCGGGTGCGCCGGAGCTCCACGGCGGCTTCCAGCGCGGGCACGGACAGCGGCCGTCCGGCGTCGGCGAGGGCCGACAGGGTCTGCCGTACCTGGGCCTCGGGCGGGAAGGCGGTATCGGCGAAGTAGCGCCAGATGGCCTCGTCCTCCTTGCCCGGCAGCAGCAGGACCTCGGCGTGCTCCACGCCTCGCCCGGCGCGGCCGACCTGCTGGTAGTACGCGATCGGCGAGGACGGCGAGCCGAGGTGGATCACGAAGCCCAGGTCGGGCTTGTCGAAGCCCATGCCCAGCGCCGAGGTCGCGACCAGCGCCTTGACCCGGTTCGCCTGGAGGTCGTCCTCGGCCTGGAGTCGGTCGGCGTTCTCCGTCTTGCCCGTGTACGAGGCCACCGGGAAGCCGCGCTGGCGCAGGAAGGCGGCGGCCTCCTCGGCCGCGGCCACCGTCAGCGTGTAGATGATCCCCGAGCCGGGCAGCTCGTCCAGGTGCTCGGCGAGCCAGGCCAGCCGGTGCGCGGCGTCCGGCAGCTCGACCACGCCCAGGCGCAGGCTCTCCCGGTCCAGCGGACCGCGCAGCACCAGGGCCTCGCCGGCCCCCGTGCCCAGCTGCTCCGCCACGTCCGCGGTGACCCGGGCGTTGGCGGTCGCGGTGGTGGCCAGGACCGGGACGCCGGGGGCCAGCTCGGCGAGCATGGCCCGCAGCCGGCGGTAGTCGGGGCGGAAGTCGTGGCCCCAGTCGGAGATGCAGTGGGCCTCGTCGACCACGAGCAGACCGGTCGTGGCCGCGAGCTTGGGCAGCACCTGCTCGCGGAAGTCCACGGAGTTGAGGCGTTCGGGGCTGACGAGGAGCACGTCGGTCTCGCCGCGCTCGACCTCCCCGTAGATGGCGTCCCACTCCTCCGGGTTGGCCGAGTTGATGGTGCGCGCCTGGATGCCGGCCCGCGCCGCCGCCTCGACCTGGTTGCGCATCAGCGCCAGCAGCGGCGAAATGATCACCGTGGGTCCGGAGCCGCGCCGGCGCAGCAGCGCGGTCGCGACGAAGTACACCGCCGACTTTCCCCAGCCGGTGCGCTGCACCACCAGGGCCCGCCGGCGCTCCTCCACCAGGGCGGCCACGGCCTGCCACTGGTCCTCCCGCAGCCGCGCCCCGCTCCCCGGGGCGCCGACGAGCTCGGCGAGGATGGCATCGGCTTCGGTGCGGAGCTCCAGGTTGTCCATGCCCCCATGCAACCGGATGGCACGGACAATCGGCCAATTCACCCAGCGTGAGAAGATCGTCGCGGACGGTCCACGGGCCGGACGCACGCTCCACCCGGCCTCGACCCTGCCCCCGGAGGGGTGTTTCCGCTGGTACTGGGTCTTCAGCTGGAGTCGAATGAGTCATCTTGGCCCTGACGGGGCAAGGATATGAACGGCATACCGGCGAATTCCGGTCGGCGGCGCCAATTGCTCGTTGCCGCATGCTCACGGGCCACGCGAGAATTGGGCTGCTCCCGCCCGGCTCGACGGCGCTCTTTTGGGCCTCGCCGCGGCGCGCCCGTACGACAGCTGTGCCCGTCTGCGGGCGTGTACCCGAAGGGAGGACCGTGGCCTTCGGATTCGCCCCGCCCTCGACGTCGTCACTGACAACGGCAGCCGGCGGCGCCAGCCGGCACGGCAGACTGGTGGAACCCGCCGAATGGACGGCGGCGGGCATCCCCCTGCTGCGCAATCCGCGCGACGTCGTCCACGGTCTGCACTCCCGGCACGGCCCGTCGCCCTCGACCGCGGTGATCGCCGTGCTCGGCCCCGAGGAGCGGCTCGTCGCGAGCGCCTCGTTCGCCCGGCGCTCGGCCCCGGCCCCGGCCGACGGCTGGGAGTACCGCAACGCCCTGCTCGCCGCGCTGCGCCGGGTCATCCCGCACGACCTGCGGCGCCGGACCCCGGTGCGGACCGCGGTGCTGCTGTACTGCCGCGAGGGCGACGAGCGGTGGACCGAGGAGGACGGCGCCTGGATGTGGGGGCTGCGGGACGCCTGCACCCTGCACGGGCTGCGCTGCGGCGCGTACATCACGCTGACCCGCGGCGGCTGGCAGGTGCTGGGCGAGGGCCGGGGCGGCCGGCATCCCAGCTCCGACTCGCGGCCCGAGCGCCTCGGCGACAGCGTGGCCGAATTCCCCCCGGTGACCCTGCGCACCGGCGGCGGCGCGACCGAGGTCCTGCGGCGCCGGACCGCCGCGCGCTGAGGACCCGCGGCGCGGCGGAGCCGGCCGTACGCCGACGCACGCCGTACGCGAAGCCCTCCGTGCGCCGCAGCCCGCCCGCGCCGCATTCACCCGTACGCCCGCCCGTACGCGGGCAGCCCTCGCGGCCGTACACCCTGGATCGGGCGTACGGCAGGTCAGGCCTCGGGCTTCAGCGGGGCCGGTCCGACCGGCCCCGCCCCTTGCCCGCGCCGGGTACGGGGCGTCAGACGCCCGTGCCCAGAACGGAGTTGATCTGCTCCGGGTCGCCGCACACGACCAGCAGTGCGCCGGCCCGCGCGAGCGCGGTCGGCAGGCTGGTGGCGGTCGCCCCGGCCGGTCCGCCGTTGGCCGCGAGGACCACGACGGGACGGTCCGCGGCGCGCTCGGCCTGCGCCGCGTCCGCGTAGAAGACGTCGTCCCCGGCGTCGTGCAGGGCCCAGTACGCGGCCTCGCCGAAGGACAGCTCGTGCGCGGCCCACGGGTGCGGGTCGCCGGTGGTGAGCACCAGGATGTCGCCGGGCGCGCGCCCGGTGTCGAGCAGCAGGTCGACGGCCTCTTCGGCCGCGTCCAGCGCCCCCTCGGCGGAGGCCGGGATCAGCTGGATCTGGGGCACCGCCGCGGAAACGGACGGTGCGGTGGGGGCTACGGGTCCAGAGGTGGCCAGCGGCGCACGCTGCGCGGGCGGTGCGGGCCTGGGAGCCCCGCCCGTACGGCTCGCCGCCGCGGGGGAGGGACCGGGGCGCCCGGGCCGCGGGACGGCGGCGGGACGCGGACCAGGTACGGGGCGGGGGGTCTGCGCGGTGCGGCTCGCGGCCGGCGTGACGCGGGGACCCTGGGCACTCTCGTGAATCTGAGGCTCCTCGGGGGTGAGAGGCATGAGTTGATGTCTATCAAACACCGGTACGAAACGTACCGGTGGGTGGCACGTGGGTGCGATCAGAAATCGAAGCCGAGTTGGCCTCCGTTTTCCAGCTCCGCCGCTTCCTCGCTGCGCCGCACCTTCTTGAGGTGGCGCCACTTGGGCAGCCCGTCGAGGTACGACCACGAGAGCCGGTGGTACGGGGTGGGCCCCAGCTCCTCGAGCGCGGCCCGGTGCACCGGCGACGGATATCCGGCGTTGTCGCCGAAGGCGAACTCCGTACATCCACCGCCCTGTTGGCCGAGTTCGGCCATCATCCGGTCGCGCCTGACCTTGGCGATCACCGAGGCCGCGGCCACGGCCACGCAGGACTGGTCGCCCTTGATCACCGTACGGACCCGCCAGGGCGGGCCGAGATAGTCGTGCTTGCCGTCGAGGATCACCGCGTCGGGCCGCACGGGCAGCGCCTCCAGGGCGCGCTCCGCGGCGAGCCGCAGGGCGGCCGTCATCCCGAGTGCGTCGATCTCCTCCGGGGAGGCGTGTCCCAGCGCGTACGCGGTGACCCAGCCCTCCAGGACGTCGAGGAGCGCGTCGCGGCGTTTCTGGGTGAGCAGTTTGGAATCGGTGAGACCTGCGGGCGGGCGGCGCAGACCGGTGATCGCCGCGCACACGGTGACGGGACCGGCCCAGGCCCCTCGTCCGACTTCGTCGACCCCGGCGATGACCTTGGCGCCGGTGGTTGCACGGAGGGAGCGTTCGACGGTGTGGGTGGGTGCTTCGTACGGCATGGCGCCAGCAAGGTTACGCCGCCCCGCGCCGCCTGCACACCCCGCCCCGGGTGGAGTCCGCGCGGCGTCTCACGCCCTGAGCAGCGGCACCATCACCTGATCGATCATTTCCGTGATGTCCGCATCCGTCCATTCGCTCCCGCACACCTTCGCGCGGTACATCATCATGGCCGGAATGACGTCGGCGACGAACGGACTCGCCGCATCCGGCCGTACGTCGCCCCGCTCGATCCCGCGCTGCACAAGCTCCCTGATCAAGCGGTGGGCGGGCTCGTGCAACCCGGCCCGGACCACGTCGTGGAACCGGCCCGCATGGGCGTGGTCGCATTCGTGAAGGACCGCACGCAGCGCCTGACCGGCGCGCGACTCCATCACGTCACGCATCCGCACACACAACCGGAGGAAGTCCCCCCGGACCGAACCGCCGTCGGCGATCTCCCCGATCGGCGGCAGCCCCGCCCGCAGCACCTCGGCCACCAGGTCGGCCTTCGACGGCCACCGCCGGTAGACCGCCGCCTTGCCGGTGTGCGCACCGGCCGCGACGCCCTCCATGGTGAGCGCGTTCCAGCCGACCGTGCTCAGCTGCTCCAACGCCGCGTCGAGAATCGCCCGTTCGAGTTCCGGACCGCGCCTGCGGCTCGGCGACGCCACTGACCAGCGCGAACCCACCATCACCTCTACCTCCGCCCGACCCACGCGCCCCTCGCACGCGTTTTCAGCCTTAGTGAACGGTTGCGTTCACTAAGCGGGGGCTCCTACCGTGGTGCCGCAGTGAACGGCTGCGTTCACTATTTCACTATGGGGGGATCCTCGGTGAAAAGCTCTCCACTCGCCACGCCCCGGATACCGGGCGCGGCCCGCCGGGAAGGGCGGCCCGGCGTGGCACTCGCGGTCATCGCCGCCTGTCAGCTGATGGTCGTCCTCGACGCGACGATCGTGAACATCGCACTCCCGCACATCCAGACCGCCCTCGCCTTCTCCACCACCGACCTGTCCTGGGTGATCAGCGCCTACACCCTGGCCTTCGGCGGCCTCCTGCTGCTCGGCGGCAGGGCCGGCGACATCCTCGGCCGGCGCCGCGTCTTCATGACCGGCATCCTGCTCTTCACCGCGGCCTCCCTGCTCGGCGGCTTCGCAGAGGAGCCCTGGCAACTGCTGGCCGCCCGCGCCCTCCAGGGGGTCGGCGGCGCGATCGCCTCGCCGACCTCGCTCGCCCTGATCACCACGACGTTCGCCGAAGGCCCCGAGCGCAACCGCGCGTTCGGCGTGTTCGCCGCCGTCTCCGCGGGCGGCGGCGCGATCGGCCTGCTGGCCGGCGGCATGCTGACCGAGTGGCTCGACTGGCGCTGGGTGCTCTTCGTCAACGTGCCGATCGGCCTGCTGATCGCCGTGCTCGCCCCGCTCTACATCACCGAGTCCGAGCGCCACCCGGGCCGCTTCGACATCGCGGGGGCCCTCACCTCCACCGGCGGCATGGCCTCGCTCGTCTACGGGTTCATCCGCGCCTCCGAGGACGGCTGGCGCGACGGGGGCACCCTCTTCTCCTTCGCCGCGGCCGTCGTCCTGCTCACGCTGTTCGTGGTCATCGAGTCGCGGGCCCACGATCCGATCATCCCGCTGCGGATGTTCGCCGACCGCAACCGCGCGGGCACCTACCTGATCATGCTCGGCCTCGCCGCCGCGATGTTCGGGATGTTCTTCTTCATCGTCCAGTTCGTACAGAACGTGCTGGGCTTCTCCCCCATCCAGTCCGGGCTCGGCTTCCTGCCCGTGACCGTCGCGATCGTCACCGCCGCCGGACTCTCGCAGCGCTTCCTGCCGCGCTTCGGCCCCAAGCCGTTCATGGTCGCCGGATCCGCCCTCACCGGAATCGGCCTGACCTGGCTGACCTTCATCCGCACCGACAGCTCGTACGTCTCCGGGGTCCTCGGGCCGATGCTGCTCTTCGGCTTCGGCATGGGCCTGAACTTCGTGACCCTCACCCTCACCGCCGTCTCCGGGGTCGCCCAGCGGGAAGCGGGCGCAGCCTCCGGACTGCTCAACGCCAGCCAGCAGGTGGGCGGCTCGCTCGGCCTGTCCATCCTGGTGACCGTCTTCGGCACGGCCAGCCGGAACGAGGGCGCGAAGCAGCTGCCGGACTTCATGGAACACGCGGACCCCGGCCAGATGGCGGCCTTCAACGAGACCAAGCGGATGGCCGACCCCTGGGGGGACATCGTCCTCACCCAGGGCATCTCCACCGCGTTCATCGCGGCCGTCGCCATGGCCGGACTCGCCCTGGCCACCGCGCTGCTGGTGATCCGGGTGCGCAAGAGCGACCTGGAGGCGCTGAACGGCGCCGCCGCGGAGGCCGGTCCGGCGGCCTGAGCCGCGCGGCACGGCGTACGGGGACCCGGGCGCGGGATCGCCTCCCGCGCCCGGGTCCCCGTACGCCGCCCGCTACTCGATGCGGCCGTGGAAGGTGCCCAGGCTCCGGCACACCTCGTACGAGGCCGTCACCGGGCGCTCACGGAGGATCTGCCGGGCCCGGTACTCGCCGAGGCTCATCGCGTACCAGGGCACCTGGCCGCGGCTCGCCAGCTCGTTGTTGATCCCGCGCAGGGCGCAGGAGCGGCGGGGTTCGGGAAGCCGGTCCAGCGCGGGCACGGCGTCCGCCGACAGGGCCTGGAAGTAGGCCAGGTCGAGCTTGCCGGCCAGGTCGGGCTTGCCGGTCCGCTCGAAGCGGGCCACGTTCTTCTCGGCGACCAGCCCGTCCGGGGACAGCAGCCCGAAGGCCAGGACGGCGGCGGCCGATCCGGCCGCGACCGCGCGCGGCAGCCAGCGGGCCCCGAGCACGCCCGCCGCCATGATCAGTACGATCACCAGCCCGAGCCAGAGCTCCATCGCGGCCACCGACACGCGCAGCCGGGTCAGCCCGTACGCGTCCACGTACAGGTCCATCCGGCGCAGCGCGGAGGCGACCACGACCAGGGTCAGGGCGCACAGCGTGCCGAGGACGACGCGGACGAACCGCCGGTCGCCGGCTCCGGCGCGCGGGGCCCAGCGCAGGGCGAGCGCGATCACGACGAGGGTGAGCAGGGTGGCCCAGAGCAGCTGCCAGAAGCCCTGGCGGGCGTACTCGGCGTAGGTGAGCCCGGTGCTCTCCAGGACCTTGTCGTAGCCGCCGAACAGGACGGCCAGCTGAACGGCGTTGAAGCCGGCGAAGAGCAGGTCGAGCACGATGAGCGGCAGGGCCCATTCGACGCGGGAGCGCGGCTTTCCGGGCGCGATCCGGATCCGGTCCCAGCGCGAGGGCGCGGCGGCGGCGCGGGCGGCGGCGAGCGCGAGTACGGCTCCGAGCACGAAGAGCACGAAGCGCACCGGTCCGTCGCCGAGGGAGATCTCCGGGGTGAGTCCGTCCAGCAGGTCGGCGAACGCCGCGTCGGCGGAGGCGAACAGGGTGCCGAAGAGCACCAGCAGGACGAGGGCCACGCCGGCGGCCTTGGCCACGGGCAGCCAGCGGGTGCGGTCGACCCCGCTGCCGCGCGAGCGCAGGCCGCTCCAGGCCCAGCGGATCCCGAGCACGGTGGAGTCGACGAAGCCGAGCGGGCTGAGCAGGACGCCGGGCCAGGTGCGGCTGCCGTGCAGGGCCAGCGCGCCGAGCAGGACGGCGGCGAGCAGTGCCAGGGTGGCGGGCCAGGCGGCGTCGCGCAGCGCGGGTACGGCGAGGAGGGCGGCGCAGCCGACCGCCCAGGCCACGCTCCAGGGCCGCGCGCGTCGCCGGGCCGCCCGGGCGGCGAGGTACGCGCCGGCCATGGCGGGCACGACGGCGATCAGCAGGCCGAGCCCGAGGCCGTCGCCGAGGAATACGGCGGAGGCGAGGCCGGCCGCCACGGCGGCGAGCAGGACGGCGGTGGGCACGGGTGCGGTCTGGGCGGGGCGCGCGGCCTCGGCCCACGCGAGGGGGGCGATGGACCAGACCCCGGACTCGGCCCGCTGTCGGCGGACTTGGTAGGTCTGCCACGCCTTGGGGTCCCACCCGGGCGGCGCCCCGGCGCCGGGCCCGCCCCCGGCCCCGCCGGCAGCCCCGCCCGCGTGCCTGCCGGCGGCCTGCGCCAGGGCTCTCACCGGTGCGGCTCCCGCGCCGTCGTCCGCGACCGGGGCCGTGGACGGTTCGGCGGGCGCGCCTCCGGTCGCCTTGCCGGGCGCGCCGTCGGTGTTCTCTGGCATCGGGTTCCCCTCCCCTGTCGGCCGGCCGCGTCGTCACGACGGAGGCGGCAGCGCGGACAGGTTAGGCCCGTGACGTGCGGGTTCAGCCGGGCAGAAAGACCCCTGTGGCAGGACCGTGACAATCGGAACGGCGGGTGTTCGCGCGGCCGCCCGCCCGCCGAGGCTCTAGGTGTGTCCGCACGGTCCTGCCTGGCCCGCGGCGCCCTTCGGGCGCCCGGCACGACTGCGCGGACACCCCCTAGTGCGCCGCCGTCTCCGGCAGCCAGGCCGGCAGGGCCTCCGTACGGGCCAGCCAAGCGGCGGGCAGCACCGCGTCGCCGCGCGCCCCCAGCACCCCGCCGACGATGGCGCAGGTCGTGTCCACGTCCCCGCCCACTTGCGCGGTGGTCCAGAACGCCCGCTCGTAGTCGTCCAGCGACCGCGCCGCCGACCACAGGGCGAACGGCACGGTGTCGTGCGCGCTCGTACGCCGCCCACAGCCCAGCACCGCCGCGACGGTCGTCGCGTCCCCGTAGTCCAGCATGTCGCGCGCCCGACGCAGCCCCGCGCCCACGGCACTGCGCGGCACCAGCGCGACCACCCCGTCCAGCAGGTCCGCGGCCTTCGGCGGACCGGCCGGGTCCGCCGCCAGTGCGGCCGCCGCCGCGACGGCCATCGCCCCGCACACCGCCTCGCGGTGCTGGTGCGTGGTGTAGGCGGAGATCTCCGCCTGGTGCGTGGCCTGCTCCGGGTCGTCGGCGTACCACGCGCCCAGCGGAGCGATCCGCATGGCCGCACCGTTGCCCCACGAGCCCTGCCCGTTGAACAGTTCGGCCGCCAGCGTGCGCCAGTCCTCGCCCTCCCGGACGAGGCGGAGCATCCGGTTCACGGCCGGCCCGTAGCCGCGGTCGAAGTCGTGGTGGTGGGCGAAGGAGCTCGCCAGGGCGTCCTGGTCGATGCGCCCGTGCGCGGCGAGGACGGCGACCACCGAGCAGGCCATCTCGGTGTCGTCGGTCCACTGCCAGGTCCCGGTACCGGCGGGCAGCTCGCGGCGCTTGAGGAGGGGGTAGTTCACGGGGACGAAGTACTGGGAGCCCAGGGCATCACCCAGGGCCAGCCCGCGGAGGCTGGCCATGGCGCGTGCGTAGCGCCTTTCGGAAACGGAGTCAGCGGTCATCCCGCGTCAGTTTAGCCGTCCAGGTCGTAAGGCTCCGGTGTGGTCCACCTCTCAAACGGGCGGTCCATGCGGTAGCGGCCGTCCGGGCCCAGCAGGAGCACCCGGAATTCACCGTTCCCGGGGTTGGACAGAGCCTCGAACTCCGCCACCGACCAGTGGAACCAGCGCATGCAGAAGAGCCGCATGGTCAGCCCGTGCGTCACCAGCAGCACGTTCGGCGGGTGGTCCGGTGCCTCGAAGCTCCGGTAGAGGCTCTCCAGGAAGGACCCGACCCGGTCGTACACGTCCGCGCCGGACTCCCCCTGCGCGAAGCGGTAGAAGAAGTGCCCGTACGCGTCGCGGTACGCCTTCTGGAGCCGTACGTCGTCCCGCTCCTGCCAGTTCCCCCAGTCCTGCTCGCGCAGCCTCGGCTCCTCGCGCATCCGGACCCGCGCCGGGTCCAGCCGCAGCTCCCGGAAGGTCTGGAGGGTGCGGCGGTACGGGGAGACGTAGGCGCTGATGGCCTCGTCCCCGAACAGCTCGCGCAGCCGTACGCCGGCCTCGGCGGCCTGCTCGCGGCCCTGGCGGGTCAGCCGCAGGGCGTGGTCGGGCTCCCGTTCGTACACCGTGTCATCGGCATTGCCCTCCGATTCCCCGTGCCGGACAAGGACGATGCGCCGTGGTCGTGCCATCCCCCGACCCTATGCGGCGGCCGGCGGGCCGCGTATCCGGGCTCGCCGGTCGGCCCGCCGATCGTCGTACGGTCATACCGTCCAGGACGGTTCGAGGTCGACGACGTCCCCGGTGAGGGCTTCCACATCGGCCTCGGTCTGGGCGCGCAGCGAGAGCCGCTCGACCCGCTCCTGCCGGTATTTGCCGTGCTCGGCGGCGGCGTGCCACATCGAGAGCACCAGGAACTCCCGGCCCGGCGCCTCCCCGAACAGGCCCCGGATCATTCCGGGCGAGCCGGCCATCGCCGGGTTCCACACCTTCTCCTGCATGAGGGCGAAGTGGTCCACACGACCCTCCCGCACCCGGGTGTGGGCCACCCGCACGACGTCCGCGTCGGTGAAGCGCGGCTCGAAGCCGGTCTTCACGTCGAAGCGGTGGTCGAAGAGCGTGACCCGCGCGTTCGTGTAAGTCCCGGTCTGGGACGCGGCCAGCCGATCGTGCGAGCGGGCCATGAAGGAGTCGTAGAAGGAACGGCTCTCCCAAAACGCGAAGACATGCGCGACCCCCTGCCGCCCCCGGCTCCAACCGCCGCCCTGTCCCCGGAATCCCGGCTCGCCAGGCAGCCCCGCCCATTTGCGCTGCCCGCGCTCGAACCCGCGTCGGTCCGTCACCGTGCAGCGAATCCACTTGACCAGCACCGCGCCATCGTACGGGCCCGGCGCGGCCCCGGTCAGTCCCTATCGCGGTTGATCCGCACCAGTTCCTCCGCATCCCGCCCGGACAGCCGAAGCCCGAACTCCCGGTCGAGCAGCGCCGGAAGCTCGTCGGGGTCCACGGAACGCCGCTCGGCCCGCCCGTCGGGGTGCAGCCGGGTGAGCTCCCGCCCCACCAGCGCCCGGCGAACAGGGTGGTGGACGCCGTCGCCCGGGTGCTGGACGACGACCCGCGCGACGAAGACGGAGCGCGGGTGGGAGGAGCTGTAGTGGTTGAGCAGGACGTAGTCGACGGGGTGATAGCGCTGCGAGGAGAACGCGTACAGGTCCCGCCAGGCGCCCTCGCGCAGCATGGACAGCGCGAGGATCCCCTCGTCCTCCTCGCGGACGGCGTACGTCCACTCCCCCTGCACCACTTCGGCTCCGGGCCGCGCGAGCGGGACGGGCTCGCGCGGGCCCTGGTGGCCGAACCCGGCGTCGCACAGCCAGCGTTCACCCTCGACGGTGACGACGAGAACGGCGTGCGTCACCGCGAGCAGGGTGTCCCCCCGGGTGCGGTTGCGGGCGCCGCGCCCGCAGACCTCGAAGCCGATCCGCTCCAGGGCGGCGGCCAGCAACGAGTTCTGCTCGTAGCAGTAGCCGCCGCGGCGGCCGTGCACGAGCTTGTCCTCCAGGGCCTTGACGTCCAGCTCGACGGGGCGGCCGAGCAGCACGTCCAGGTTCTCGAAGACGATGGCACCGACGTGGGCCCGGTGCACTGCGTACAACGTCGGGAGATCCGCCCGGAGTTCCCCGTCCTCCCCGACCGGTCCGTCGTATCCGATCCGCGCGAGATAGGCGTCCAGATCCAGCTGCTCACCGCTCCACATGCCGCTCCCCCGTCTCCCCTGCCGCCCCGGTCCGGGCCGCCCGCACAATGATCTCCATGACCGCCCTGCACACCAACCCGCTCTTCGGCCGCCTCGCCGACGCCGAACGCATCCTGATCGCGGGCGCGGGCGGCGGCTTCGACGTCTACGCCGGCCTCCCCGTCGCCCTCTCCCTCCTCCACCAGGGCAAGGAGGTCCACCTGGCGAACCTCTCCTTCAGCCACCTCGCCGGGCTGCCCGTGGAGGACTGGGCCGCCCCCGACCTCGCCGCCATCACCCCGCACACCGCGCCCCACCAGGCCTACTTCCCCGAGCGGACACTGGCCCGGTGGCTGGCGGCCCACGGCTACCCGGCCACCGTCTACGCCTTCCCCCGGACCGGGGTGCAGCCGCTGCGCGCCGCCTACCGCGCGCTGATCGACCTCCACCGCATCGACGCGGTCGTCCTGGTCGACGGCGGGACCGACATCCTGATGCGGGGCGACGAAGCGGGCCTCGGCACCCCCGAGGAGGACCTGACCAGCGTCGCGGCCCTGGCCGCCCTCGACGACGTACCGCAGCGCCTCGTCGTGTCGGTGGGCTTCGGGGTGGACGCGTACCACGGGGTCAGCCACGCCCTGGTGCTGGAGAACATCGCGGCGCTGGAGCGCGAGGGCGCCTACCTCGGCGCCTTCTCCATACCGCGCGCCACCCGCGAGGGCGCGCTCTTCCTCGACGCGGTCGCCCACGCCCAGGAGCACACCCCGGACCGCCCCAGCATCGTCAACGGCTCGATCGCAGCGGCCGTCCGAGGCTCGTTCGGCGACGTGCAGTTCACCACCCGCACCAGCGGCAGCGAGCTCTTCGTGAACCCGCTGATGTCGCTGTGCTTCGCCTTCGACCTGCCGGGCCTGGCCGCGCGCTGCCTCTACCTGGACCGGATCGAGGACACCCACCTGATGCGCCAGGTCCACTCCCGGATCGCGGAGTTCCGCGAGGAGCTCGTCCCCCGCCCGTCCCGCCGCATCCCCCACTGACCCCACCCGTCACACGCCGGAGCGGGGACCGGCACCATGCCGATCCCCGCTCCGTCAGCCCTCCGGCATCAGCCGGTCAGCAGTGTCAGCTGCAGCCGCTCGTGGAGCCGCAGCCCTCGCAGATGTAGCAGGAGCCGGCGCGCTGCATCTTCGTACCGCAGGAGAAGCAGAGCGGGGCGTCGGCGGAGACACCGAGCTGCATCTCGACCAGTTCGGCGTTGGAGTGCGCCGTCTTCGGGGCCTGGAGCTCGACGACCGCGACCGGCTTCGGGGCCGACGGGACGGCGGCCAGCGGGGCCGACTGGGCCAGGGACTCCGTGTCGAGGTCGTCCTCGAGCGGCTCGTACGAGCCGGTGTCCAGGTGGCGCTGACGCTCCTCGGCGGTGTGGATGCCGAGCGCCGAGCGGGTCTCGAAGGGCAGGAAGTCCAGCGCCAGGCGGCGGAAGATGTAGTCGACGATCGACTGCGCCATCCGCACGTCCGGGTCGTCCGTCATGCCGGCCGGCTCGAAGCGCATGTTCGTGAACTTCGAGACGTACGTCTCCAGCGGGACGCCGTACTGCAGACCGACCGAGACGGCGATCGAGAAGGCGTCCATCATGCCCGCGAGGGTCGAACCCTGCTTGGACATCTTCAGGAAGACCTCGCCCAGGCCGTCGTCCGGGTAGGAGTTCGCGGTCATGTAGCCCTCGGCGCCACCCACCGTGAAGGAGGTGGTGATGCCCGGGCGGCCCTTGGGGAGGCGCTTGCGGACCGGACGGTACTCGATGACCTTCTCGACGGCCGCGCGGATGGTGTCCTCCGCCTTGGCGGTGACCTCCTCCTTCTCCTCTTCCTTCTTCTTCGCGGAGAGGGGCTGGCCGACCTTGCAGTTGTCGCGGTAGATCGCGAGCGCCTTGACGCCCATCTTCCACGCCTCGAAGTAGATCTCCTCGATCTCCTCGACGGTCGCCGTCTCCGGCATGTTGACCGTCTTCGAGATCGCGCCGGAGATCCAGGGCTGGATCGCGGCCATCATGCGGACGTGGCCCATCGCGGAGATGGAACGCTCGCCCATGGCGCAGTCGAACACCGAGTAGTGCTCGGTCTTCAGGCCCGGGGCGTCGACGACCACGCCGTGCTCGGCGATGTGGGCGACGATCGCCTCGATCTGCTCCTCCTGGTAGCCCAGGCGGCGCAGGGCCTGCGGGACGGTGCCGTTGACGATCTGCATCGAGCCGCCGCCGACGAGCTTCTTGAACTTGACCAGGGCCAGGTCCGGCTCGACACCGGTGGTGTCGCAGGACATCGCGAGACCGATGGTGCCGGTCGGCGCGAGGACGGAGGCCTGGGAGTTGCGGAAGCCGTTCTTCTCGCCGAGGCGCAGGACGTCCTGCCAGGCCTCGGTGGCCGCGGCCCAGATCGAGTTGTCCAGGTCCTCGGTGCGCGGCGCGACGGCGTTGGCGTCGGCGTGCTGCTTCATGACGCGCTTGTGCGCCTCGGCGTTGCGGGCGTAGCCGTCGTACGGGCCGACGATCGCGGCCAGTTCGGCGGAGCGCTTGTACGCGGTGCCGGTCATCAGCGAGGTGATCGACGCGGCGAGGGTGCGGCCGCCGTCCGAGTCGTACGCGTGGCCGGTCGCCATCAGCAGGGCGCCGAGGTTGGCGTAGCCGATGCCGAGCTGGCGGAAGGCGCGGGTGTTCTCGCCGATCTTCTGCGTCGGGAAGTCCGCGAAGCAGATGGAGATGTCCATGGCGGTGATGACGAGCTCGACGACCTTGGCGAAGCGCTCGGCGTCGAAGGACTGGTCGCCCTTGCCGTCGTCGTTCAGGAACTTCATCAGGTTCAGCGAGGCGAGGTTGCAGGACGTGTTGTCCAGGTGCATGTACTCGCTGCACGGGTTCGACGCGGTGATGCGGCCGGACTCGGGGCATGTGTGCCAGTTGTTGATCACACCGTCGTACTGGATGCCCGGGTCGGCGCACGCCCACGCGGCCTCGGCCAGCTTGCGGAAGAGCGCCTTGGCGTCGACCTTCTCGATGACCTCGCCGGTCATGCGGGCGCGCAGGCCGAACTCGGTGCCGTTCTCGACCGCCGTCATGAACTCGTCGTTCACGCGGACGGAGTTGTTGGCGTTCTGGTACTGGACGGACGTGATGTCGTCGCCGCCCAGGTCCATGTCGAAGCCCGCGTCGCGCAGGGCGCGGATCTTCTCCTCTTCCTTCACCTTGGTGGCGATGAAGTCCTCGACGTCCGGGTGGTCCACGTCCAGGACGACCATCTTGGCCGCGCGGCGGGTGGCGCCGCCCGACTTGATCGTTCCGGCGGACGCGTCGGCGCCGCGCATGAAGGAGACCGGGCCGGAGGCGTTGCCACCGGAGGAGAGGAGCTCCTTGGAGGAGCGGATGCGGGAGAGGTTCAGGCCGGCGCCGGAGCCGCCCTTGAAGATCATGCCCTCTTCCTTGTACCAGTCGAGGATCGACTCCATGGAGTCGTCGACGGCCAGGATGAAGCAGGCGGAGACCTGCTGCGGCTGGGGCGTGCCGACGTTGAACCACACCGGGGAGTTGAAGCTGAAGATCTGGTGCAGGAGGGCGTAGGTCAGCTCGTGCTCGAAGATCTCCGCGTCGGCGGGCGACGAGAAGTAGTCGAAGTCCTCGCCGGCCTTCGTGTACGTCTTCACGATCCGGTCGATCAGCTGCTTGAGACCGGTCTCGCGCTGCGGGGTGCCGACCGCTCCGCGGAAGTACTTGCTGGTGACGATGTTGACCGCGTTGACCGACCAGAAGTCGGGGAACTCGACGCCACGCTGCTCGAAGTTCACCGACCCGTCAC
Source organism: Streptomyces sp. WM6372 (assembly GCF_001279655.1). Taxonomy (NCBI): domain Bacteria; kingdom Bacillati; phylum Actinomycetota; class Actinomycetes; order Kitasatosporales; family Streptomycetaceae; genus Streptomyces; species Streptomyces sp. WM6372. Next base: position 198,879 of record NZ_LGDB01000191.1, read on the forward strand.
GCCAGTTGGTCATGACGACGTCACGGCGCTCCCAGCTCACCTCGTCGTACGGGTGCACGCCGGGGGTGGTGTGGATGCGCTCGATCCGAAGGCCGCTCTTGGCAGTCTTGGTCCCCTTGGTGCGGGAACCTCGTGCCGAGCCGCTCGCCGTCTCTGTCATGCCGCTTCCTCCCATATGCGGGCAAAAACGCCCTAAAGTGCCAGCGTTATTCCGCGGCACGGCCTGTCTTGTATCTACGTTTCTTCGCCTGGCTGTCCCGGGGTGCGGCCGCGCTGCCTGCGGCCGCCCGGTCAGTCGGCGGCGGAGGCGGGCACGGGGACCGCAGCGGCCCCCCTGGGCTCGCACTCTTGGGGGTGAGGCCGCGGCACGCGGAGTTCCGCGATGGCGGTCTCGAAGTCTTCGAGCGTGTCGAACGCCTTGTAAACGGACGCGAACCGCAGGTAAGCGACCAGGTCGAGCTCCTGCAACGGGCCGAGTATGGCCAGACCCACGTCGTGGGTGGTCAGCTCGGCGCTTCCGGTGGCGCGCACCGCCTCCTCGACCCGCTGGCCGAGCTTGGCGAGGGCGTCCTCGGTGACCGGCCGTCCCTGGCACGCCTTGCGCACGCCGGAGATGACCTTGGTACGGCTGAAGGGTTCGGTCACCCCGCTGCGCTTGATCACCATCAGCGAGGCCGTCTCCACCGTCGTGAAACGACGGGAGCAGTCGGGGCACTGACGGCGCCGGCGGATCGACGTGCCGTCGTCCGTGGTGCGGCTGTCGACGACGCGGCTGTCGGGGTGCCTGCAGAAGGGGCAGTGCATGGTTCCCTCACCCTCCCTCTTGGCACGACAGAATCACCTCACGAGGCCCCTGAACGACCGAGACGGGTCTTGGTCGGGGGCTCGTGAAGCAGCCACCAGCATATGCGATGCCGAGGGCCTCGGCGGACCGGGGACCACAACTTCTGGGCGGCAGCGCTCATCCAACCACTAGATCTTGGGTTGTGGTGGATTTACTTCGATCCGCGTGTCGCCGGGCGCGATGCCCGGACGGAGGCATTCCCGGTGCCACACTGGGCACAGGACCGGAAGGTGGCGATCCGACCGGGAAGGGTACCGTAAACAGCGGACGCCGGACCGAACCCGCGTTCGGGCGGACCGATCGTCCATACACCCCTCGATGTGCCCAGGGTGGGCGATCCTCGTTTTTTCACTCGAACGTGTGTTTGGCGCAACCTTTCGAAAGCTACTACCGTTGTCCAGCTAGGGAGAACATTTCGAGAGGGGCCGCCGACGTGACCACCACCGCAGACAGTGCCACCATCACTGCCCAGAACCGCTCCCAGAGCCGACTCGAGCCGGTGCATCCCATGAACGACGCAAGTCTGAACCCGGAGGCTGAGCCCGCGCGCCCCGCGCGCTCGCTGCCAGGCCGACCTCCAGGCATCCGCGCCGACAGCTCGGGGCTCACGGACCGGCAGCGGAGGGTCATCGAGGTCATCCGCGACTCGGTGCAGCGGCGCGGCTACCCGCCGTCGATGCGGGAGATCGGCCAGGCGGTCGGCCTGTCCAGCACCTCGTCGGTCGCCCACCAGCTGATGGCCCTGGAGCGCAAGGGCTTCCTGCGCCGGGACCCGCACCGCCCCCGGGCGTACGAGGTCCGAGGCTCCGACCAGCCCAGCTCGCAGCCGACGGACACGACCGGCAAGCCCGCCGCCTCGTACGTCCCCCTGGTCGGCCGGATCGCGGCCGGCGGCCCGATCCTCGCCGAGGAGTCGGTCGAGGACGTGTTCCCGCTCCCCCGCCAGCTCGTCGGCGACGGTGAGCTCTTCGTCCTCAAGGTCGTCGGCGACTCGATGATCGAGGCCGCCATCTGCGACGGCGACTGGGTCACGGTCCGCCGCCAGCCGGTCGCGGAGAACGGTGACATCGTGGCCGCGATGCTCGACGGCGAGGCCACCGTCAAGCGCTTCAAGCGCGAGGACGGGCACGTCTGGCTGCTCCCGCACAACGCGGCCTACCAGCCGATCCCCGGCGACGAGGCAACCATCCTCGGCAAGGTCGTCGCGGTACTGCGCCGGATCTGACCCTCGTCGCTTCCTAGCCAGCCCCCGGGACCCACTGCGCCGGTCCCGGGGGTTGTTTCGTACCCCGGGCCGGCGGGGAACCGCCCGGACCACCTGCCGTCGGCCTCCTACTTGCCGTCGGCCTTGGCCTTCGCGTCGATGGCGGCGAGGGAGCGGCGGGCCTGGTTGCGGTCCGTGGTGTACCAGAAGTCCGGCAGCGTGGCCCGCAGGAAGCTCCCGTAGCGGGCCGTGGCCAGCCGGGGGTCCAGGACCGCGACGACACCCCGGTCGCCGGAGGCCCGTACGAGCCGGCCCGCGCCCTGGGCCATCAGCAGCGCCGCATGCGTGGCCGCGACGGCCATGAAGCCGTTTCCTCCGTGCTCCTCGACCGACTTCTGCCGGGCGCTCATCAGCGGATCGTCCGGGCGCGGGAACGGGATGCGGTCCATCACCACGAGCTGGCAGCTGGGGCCCGGCACGTCCACGCCCTGCCAGAGCGACAGCGTCCCGAACAGGCAGGTCTTCGGGTCCGCCGCGAACGCCTTGATCAGCTCGCCCAGCGTCTCCTCGCCCTGGAGCAGGATCGGGTTGTCGAGCCGGCCGCGCAGCTCCTCGGCGGCGGCCTTGGCGCCCCGCATGGAGGAGAACAGGCCGAGGGTACGGCCGCCGGCCGCCTCGATCAGCTCGGCGAGCTCGTCCATCATGTCGCCGCGGGTGCCCTCCCGGCCGGGCGTGGCCAGGTGCTTCGCGACGTAGAGGATGCCCTGCTTGGGGTAGTCGAACGGCGAGCCGACGTCCAGGCCCTTCCAGACCGGGGCGTCCTCCCCCTCGACGCCCTCGGCGGACAGGCCCAGCGAGGCCGCGACCCCGTTGAAATCGCCGCCGAGCTTGAGGGTCGCCGAGGTCAGGACCACGGAACGGTCCTCGAACAGCTTCTCGCGCAGCAGCCCGGACACCGACAGCGGGGCGACCCGCAGCGTGGACCCGAACCGGTCGTGCCGCTCGTACCAGACCACGTCGTACTCGGAGCCGAGCAGGATCCGCTCGGCCACCCCGTGGACGCTCTCCACCGCGGCCAGGGCCTGCTTGCGGACGGCGTCCTCGTCCTGGACGGACTTGTCGCGGGTCGCGCCGATCGCCGAGATGACGTTGCGAGCGGCGTCCCGCAGGGCCGCCAGCGCGTACCCGAGGTCCTCGGGGACCTCCTCCAGCCGGCCCGGAAGGGCCAGCTCCATGACCCGCTCGAAGGACTCGGAGGCGGTCTGGAGCGAGTCCGCGGTCTTCTCGTCGACCAGCTTGGCCGCACGCTTCACGGCGCGGTTGACCTGGCCCGGGGTGAGCTCGCCGGTGGCGACTCCGGTGACCCGGGAGACCAGCTCGTGCGCCTCGTCCACGATCAGCACCTCGTGCTGCGGCAGCACCGGGGCGCCCTCGATGGCGTCGATGGCCAGCAGCGCGTGGTTGGTGACGACGACGTCGGCCAGCTTGGCCCGCTCGCGGGCGGCCTCGGCGAAGCACTCGGGACCGTACGCGCACTTCGTCGCGCCCAGGCACTCCCGGGAGGAGACGGAGATCTGCGACCAGGCCTTGTCCGAGACGCCGGGCGTCAGGTCGTCCCGGTCGCCGGTCTCCGTCTCGTCCGCCCAGTCGCGCAGGCGCAGCAGGTCCTGGCCGAGCTTGCTGGTGGGGGCGGCCGCCTCGAACTGGTCGAAGAGGCCCTCCTCCTCGTCCTGCGGGGCGCCCTCGTGCAGCCGGTGCAGGCACAAGTAGTTGGATCGGCCCTTGAGCATGGCGAACTGCGGGCGGCGGCGGAGCTGCGGATGCAGCGCGTCCACCGTCCGGGGCAGGTCGCGCTCGACGAGCTGCCGCTGGAGGGCGAGGGTGGCGGTGGCCACGACGACGCGCTCGCCGTGCGCCAGGGCCGGCACCAGGTAGCCGAGGGACTTGCCGGTGCCGGTGCCGGCCTGGATCAGGCGGTGCGTGTTGTCGTCGATCGCTTCGGCGACGGCTTCGGCCATGGCCACCTGGCCGGGCCGCTCCGTGCCGCCGACGGCGGATACGGCGGCGTGCAGCAGGTCGGGGAGGGAGGGCTTCGTCATAGCAATGACAACCCTACGGGGCGCCGCCGACAGTGACCGCCACGACGATGGTTCACGGCCGGTACAAGGGGTTGGGCACGGTGCCGTACTCCACCGCGTGCGGGCGGTCGGGACGGTCACGGTAGCCGTCCTCGTACAGCCGGTTCCGGTTCAGGCAGAGCCGCCCGATCCGCTCACCCAGCAGGTCGAAGAGCTCGAAACGCTCCTTCAGCTCGGGGAAGCGGGCCTGGTGGCGCAGGATCTCCGCCCGTACGAGGGACCAGAACTCCTCCTCGGGGACGCCGAGGCGGTCCTCGCACAGGGCGGAGAGGTAGCGGAAGACCCCGACGAAGAGACCGGAGTGGATGTACTGGGGCAGGAAGTCCGCGGGCTTGTCGCGCAGTGCGGCACGCACCCCGGCGGGCACGGAGGCGAGCTCGGGCAGCGGCTCCCGGCAGATGTTGATCTCGTCCACGAAGTCCTTCAGGGCGATCCGGACGGGGACCTCGTGCTCGTCGAAGATCACGGTGGCGTTCTCGCCGTGCGGGGAGAAGACGGTGCCGTAGCGGTAGAGGAAGTGGAGCAGCGGGGGCAGCAGGGCGGCGAAGAGCCGCTGGAGCCAGCGCGCCGGGATGAGCCCGGACCGAGCGACGAGCTCGGCGGTGAAGGACCGGCCGCGCGGGTCGACGTGGAGGAGGGAGGCGAGCGTGCGGGCCCGCTCACCAGGGGCGAGCCGGCTGGTCAGGGGCTCGCGCCAGATCGCCCCGAGGAGCTCCTTGTACTGGTACGGGGCCTCGGGGAGCTCGTCGTAGACGGGGTGGCGGACGGTGACCGAGGCGACCTCGCCGAGGAGGACCACGCGGCATTCCTCGCGGAGGAAGGGGTCGGCGTCGTGGAGGGAGCGGATCCAGGCGGTGACGGCGGGGGCGGCAGCGCAGTGGTCGGAGGGCAGGCCGCGCCAGACGAGGGTGTTGAAGACGGAGAGCGGCAGTTTGACGCTGTGCCGGTCGGGGCGGGTGAGGTTGAGGAAGGTGCGGACGGACTGCTGCGGGATACGTATGTCGGGGTCGGCGGGGAGCGGGACCAGGGCGCCCGAGGCCAGGGCGGGGGCGAAGAGGGGGAGCACGATCTCGTCCCACTGCCAGGGGTGGACCGGGAGGTAGAGGTAGCCGAGCGGGTCGAGGCCGCGGGCGCGCAGGATCCGGTCGAAGGCGGCGCGGGTGACGGGGTCGAGCTCTTGGGCGTAGAGGCGGGCCGGGTCTTCCAGTCCGGCCGTGCCGCGGTAGGCCGCGAGGGAGGTGTGGGCGGCGAGCCAGGGCAGCCGCTGGCGGGTGCGGGCCTCGGGCGCCCAGGCGGCGGTGTCGGCGGCGGACAGTCCTATGCGGCCCTTGTTGAGGACGAGCCAGGGGTGGCCGGTCTGGTGGCCTTCGAGCTCGGCGTGGTCGAGATCGGCGAGGACGTCGGCGGTGAGCGCGGTGTGGTCGATGCGGGCGTCTGCGGCCAGGGTGGCGCTGAGCTCGCGGACGAGGTGGCCGAGGGTGGAGCCGTCGAGGCCGAGGAGGGTGCGGGCGCGGATCAGGAAGGCGTACGGGTCCCCGAAGGCGGTCGGGGGCTCGGTGGAGGGCGGCGGCGGGGTGAGCGTGATGGTGTCGGGGGCGACGTGCCAGCTGCCGTACGCGCGGCGGCGGGCCCGGAAGCCGAGGCTGCTGCCGTCGTCGAGGGCCAGCTGCCAGGCGTCGCCGGCGGTGGTCGCCGGGGCGGGGGCCCGGAGGGGGCTGATGATCTCCTCGTAGGCGAACTCGGCCAGCATCTTGGCGAGCAGCCGGCGGGCGGCGGACTCCCAGGTCGCGGTGGTGAGTTCGGGGGGCGTGCAGGGGTGTTGGGGGGACGGCGGAACGGAATCTTCCGAGAAGTGGGGGCCGGTGGAGTCGGGGGCGGCGGGAAAATTCGGCACGGGACTCCTCGGGGATCGGGAACTTTGCTGCGTGACGCAGAGTTTTCGAAGGGTGAGGCGTGAAGAAGGGTGAGGCGTGAACGGGGAGGGTGAGGGTCGGATGGATCAGATGAGATTGCGCAGGGCGCGCTCCCGGATCATCAGCGCGGCCCGCTTCCCCGGGAGGTCGATCTCCGCGGAACAGCGGAATCCGGAGTTGAGGAAGGCTGATACGGAGGGGGTGTTGCGGATGTCCGGTTCGGCGATGACGCGGGTGCAGCGGGGGCGGTTGTCGAGCACCAGGTCGGCGGCGGCGCGCAGGAGGACGGTGCCCAGACCGCGACCGCGGTTCGTGCCGTCCCCGATGAGCAGGTGGATACCCGTGTCGTGGGGGCGCGCCGGGTAGTGGCGGGCGAGCGGGTCGAGGTCGGCCCGGTAGATCTCCCAGTAGCTCATCGGAGTGCCGTCGAGGAGGCCGAGGCAGGGGATGCTGTGGCCGTTCCCGTCGAGCTGGGACCGTACGTGGGCGGCGGTGACGGCGGCGGGGCCGGCGAGCTCCCAGTACGCGGCCACCTCGGGGTCGTTCATCCAGCCGGTCAGCAGCTCCAGGTCGCGGCCCAGGCGTACGGGTTCGAGGCGGAAGGCACCGACCGGGGTGGCGGCGGCGCGCCAGCCGGCCGGTGAGTCGAGCAGTTCGGCCTCGGCGAGCAGGGGCAGCAGCCGGGCGGTGAGCCGCCGTCCGGGGATGCGGGCCGTGGCGGAGGAGTCGATGGCAAGGGTGGCGGTCGCGGTGACGGTGGATGCGTAGGGGGACGTGTCGGTGGAGGGCATCGGCGCTCAATCGTGGAGGGGGTTGGTGAGGGTGACGTAGACGGACTGGGAGTCCACGGGGCCGACGAGCTCGTCGAGGCCGCCCAGGCGGGTGAGCAGGTTCGCCTTGCACCGCAGGGTGGGTGAGTCGAGCAGCCGTGCGGGGAGCGGTCCGAGTCCGGAGGCCTTGCCGAGGAACCGGCGGAAGGCGGCGAGCAGGACGCGTTCGTCGGCGAGTTGCTGGGATCCGAAGGCGCCGATGAGGCCGAGCACGTTGTTGATGCCGAGGTAGTAGGTGAAGCGTTCGTCGGTGACGGCGTCGGAGACGAAGGTGTCGCTGGCGCTGCCGATACCGGGGAGCCGGCGCTCCAGTTCCGCGCGGTGGGAGGCGCGGAAGTAGTAGCCCTGGTTGTCGCGGTAGCGGCCGCCGACCGGCCAGCCGGCCGGGTCGAGGAGGACCAGCGTGTTCTGCTGGTGCGCTTCGAGGGCGATCCCGGCGAGCGCGTCGAAGGCCAGGATCGGCCGGACGACGTGGTCGAGGTAGCGCAGGAACCACTCGGCGGCGACGGCGGCCGTCGGGCGCCCGGTGGCGGCGGCGAGCCGGGCGACGGTCTCGGCGAGCCGGGAGCGCATGGTGGTCCGGCCCGGCCACGGGCGGGGCGAGGTGAGTGCGGCGACGCAGACGGCGTCGTCGTGGGAGCGGAAGGGGTTGTGCCGGAGCACGGCGTCGAGTCCGGGGACGGGGGTGCCGTCCGGGGCGTCGACGGCGATCCAGGCGGGGTCGCGCACGATGTCGAAGCCGGGGTGGGCCGCCTGCCACTGTTCCGCGAGGCCGGTGCGGAGCAGCCGGTGCACCTCGACCCCGCGGTGGAGTTCCTTGCGGAGGTTCTCGCGGCGGGAGTTGGTGATGCGCAGGCCCAGGGAGAGCTTGAGCATCGCGGGGGCGCCGGGGCGGTGGACGGTGCGGACGGAGGAGGTGGGGTGCCAGGGCTCGCCGAACGGGCCCAGGTCGTGCAGGAGCCCCGCGTCACGGAGGGCGGCGACGGCGGGGCGCTGGAGCAGGTCCCGGGCCTGCCAGGGGTGCAGGGGAAGGGGGGTCGTGCCGTCGGGCAGCGGGAGCCCGGGGGTGAGCCGGCCGAGGAGCCGGGCGGCGGAGACGGGGCGGCCGCGTTCGGTCCAGGCGGAGTCGGTGGCGAGGACGGAGGGGGCGACGGCGAGCCAGTGCAGGGGGAAGGAGCCGTGGAGTTCGGGTGAGTAGCGGCGGATCTCGGCCGCGGAGAGTCCTTCGCGGCTCTTCGGGTCCGGCTGAAGGGGGTGGCCGAGGAGGAGGGACTGTTCGGCGGTGAGGAAGAGGTCACCGGCGACGGGTTCGGGCGGGGTGGGCCGTTCGCGCCGGTCGGCGATGAACTCGGCAGTGCGGCGTACCGAGTCGGCGACCCGGCCGACGAGGTCGGCGCCGCCGCGGCCGCGGGAGTCGCCCTCGCGGGCGAGCAGCGAGGCGAGGGTGACGGCGTCCAGGGCGGGGGCGTGGGCGGGCGCGCCTTCGAACCGGGCGGGGCCGAAGCGGTGCCAGCCGGTGGCCGACCAGTACCGGACGCCGACGGTCAGGGCGGTCCCGGATGCGGGGAGGGGGATGCGCAGCACGCTCCCGACGACCCCGCCGGAGCGCCCGATCCCGCTTTCCCGAACCCAGCACCGCAGCAGGTTCTCCACGGCGGCGCCCTCGGCGGCGACGCCCGGGTCGGGATGGTCCAGTACCTCGGCCGACGAACCGGCCCCGGCTCCGGTGGCGGTGGCGGTGTCGGCTCCGGTGGCGGTGCCGGCCCGGGCTCGCGGCACGGCGTCCAGCCGCCGCAGCGCGCCCCCGCCGACGCCGCCCCGGGCATCGGGGCCGCCGGTTCTGCCGGGAGCGGCGGACCCGGTGGCGGGCCATGGGGTGGCTGCGGCGATCTCCGGAGCCGGGGCGGAGGCGGGGGCGGGGGCGGGGGCGGCTGTCGAGGCGAGGGCAGTGGTCGGGTTGGGG